>NZ_JBIVXW010000079.1:0-44171 GCF_044769405.1 Streptomyces sp. NPDC090442 | reverse complement strand
GGCAAGCAACTCCTGATCACCCGGGGTGCGTTGACGACCTTCTCGATCGCCAACGACGTCGCCAAGTACTTCGCGATCATCCCCGCGATGTTCGCGGTGGCCTACCCCGGTCTGGACACCCTCAACATCATGCGGCTGTCCAGCCCCAACTCCGCCATCCTCTCCGCGATCATCTTCAACGCGCTGATCATCGTGGCCCTCGTGCCGCTCGCCCTCAAGGGCGTGCGCTACCGCCCCGTCAGCGCCGACAAGATGCTCCGCCGGAACCTCGCCGTCTACGGACTGGGCGGCCTCATCGCCCCGTTCATCGGCATCAAACTCATCGACCTGCTGATCTCCCTCATCCCCGGAATCGGGTGACCCGCCATGAACAACTCCGTACGCAACACCGCACGGTTGCTGACCGCGGGCCTGCGTGCCCTGCTCGTCCTGACCGTCGTCTGCGGGGTGATCTACCCTCTGGTGGTCACCGGAGTGGCGCAGGCCGCCTTCAACAACAAGGCCAACGGCTCGGAGGTCACCTCCCGCGGCAAGGTCGTCGGCTCCAGCCTCCTCGGTCAGCGCTACGACAAGGGCACTGACAAGAAGGGCAACCCGATCCCGGACCTCCACTACTTCCAGCCCCGCCCCTCGGCCGGACTCACCAGCAACCGGGCCAACGGCGTCAACCCCCAGTACAACCTCCAGGTGTCCGGCGCCTCCAACCTGGGCGCCACCAACAGCGACCTGGTCAAGGCCATCAAGGAGCGCAAGCACTGGGTCGCCACCACCTACGGTGTCCCCGAGTCGCAGGTGCCGGCCGACGCCGTGACGTCGTCCGGCTCCGGCCTCGACCCCGACATCTCCCCGGAGTTCGCACTCCTCCAGGTCAACCGCGTCGCCAAGGAGAACCGCCTCCCTGCCGACAAGGTGAAGCAGCTCGTCCAGGACCACACCCAGGGACGCCAGTTGGGATTCATGGGAGAGCCCCGGGTCAACGTCCTGGAACTCAACATCGCGCTCCGGGACCTGGCGCAGGGACAGCGGTGACGAACGGTGCCCCGTTAAGGCACCTCATGCGGCGCGCGTCTGCGGTAGCCGGTCGCCGCGACCGATCGGCATACGGGGGAGGCCCCGGGGATGATCTTCCCCGGGGCCTCCCCCTTGTGCGTGTTGCGTGGGAGCGAGTGGCGGGCTGCGTCGGCGTGTGTTGGTCCGCGCCGGCGCCGGCCCTGGAGCGCCCCCCTCCAACTCCGCCTGAGGCGGCCTGATCTGCGTCTTCTGCGGGTTATCCACAGGCGTCGGCGGCCCGGAAGCGGGATCCTCATACTGATTTCGCGGCGGTAGGGAAACGCGTCGGGGAGGTGGGTAGTTCGGTAGAGGTTCTCTCTAACTATGCGGAGATGGAACGGAGTTGGAATCGTTGGGGAGTGGATTCGGAGGGGGGTTCGCAGTGCGGCGTGGGTGTGGGCGTAGGCACGGGTGTGATGAGTGGCGCCACCAGCCCAGCTCCCTCCGCTCCTACCAAACGTCCCCCTCCCTCCAATCGCACGTCAGGTCGGCTTCGAGGGCGAGGGGCACGGAGGACGGGAGGACGTAGAGGCTGCCGTCCTCGTTCGGGGTGCGGCGGGGGCCGGTTGGGGTGAGGGCCCAGGAGTGGCCGCGCCAGAGTTGCCAGCCGCGGGCGGCGTAGAAGGCGGCGGCGTCGTCGGCGGCGCTGAGTGCGCCGAGGTCGTAGGCGTTGCGGATCACGGGCTCCAGGGCGCTCATCAGGGCGGCGCCGTGGCCGCGTCCGCGGTGGTCCGCGCGGACGCCGACGCCCTCGACGTAGCCGCAGCGCAGGGCCCGGCCGTTGTGCAGCAGGCGGCGTTGGACGACGGCGGCGTGGCCGATCAGCTCGCCGTTCTCGTGGACGAGGGCGTGCAGGCCGCCGAGGGCGTGTTCCCAGTCCTCGGCGGTCATGTCGTCGAAGACGTCGTAGAGGAGGATGCGGGCGGCGTTGAGGGTTGCGGTGTCGAGGTCGGCGGTGTGGACGACGCGCACCGGGGCCGCGCTGGCGGGGTGTTCGGAGGAGGTGGGGGTCGGGTGGCTCGTGGGGGACATGGGGGTCATGGGGGTCATGGGGGTCATGGGGGTCATGGGGGTCATGGGAGGCATCGTGGCAGGGGGTCTCGGCGGGGGCGATCGCTTTGTTTCGGCCAGTGATTCCGGTCGTGGGCGACCCGTTTCGATGACCCGGGAGCGGTGTCCGTGGGGTCGGTGGCGTCCCTTACCAGAGTGCCCGGCAGCCCGATCGGCTCCCTGCTCAGAAGGTGTATCAGAGTCGCGTCAAGACCAGGCGGGAAGCCGCTACCTGGGGCTTTTTTCGGCGAAACGGTCGGTAGGGTCGCATCAGGTCTAGCCCGGTGGGGGCGGCCTTCACGTAAGACAATGGGGCCATGGCACGCGGCAAGCTACGGATATATCTCGGCGCGGCACCGGGCGTCGGCAAGACGTACGCGATGCTGTCGGAGGCGCATCGGCGCGTGGAGCGTGGTACGGACGTCGTGGTGGCGTTCGTCGAGCACCACGGCAGGCCCCGCACCGAGGTGATGCTGCACGGCCTGGAGCAGGTGCAGCGACGGGAGCTGGAGTACCGCGGGTCGACGTTCACGGAGATGGACGTCGACGCGGTGCTGGAGCGGAAACCGGCCGTGGCGCTGGTCGACGAGCTGGCGCACACCAACGTTCCCGGGTCCCGCAACGGCAAGCGCTGGCAGGACGTCGAGGAGCTGCTGGAAGCCGGGATCACGGTGATCTCGACGGTGAACATCCAGCACCTGGAGTCGCTCGGGGACGTCGTCGAGTCAATAACGGGAGTGCGGCAGCGGGAGACGGTGCCGGACGAGGTCGTCCGGCGGGCCGACCAGATCGAGTTGGTCGACATGTCGCCGCAGGCGATCCGGCGGCGGATGGCGCACGGCAACATCTACCAGTCGGACAAGGTCGACGCGGCGCTGTCGAACTACTTCCGGCCGGGCAACCTCACCGCGCTGCGGGAGCTGGCGCTGCTGTGGGTGGCCGACCGGGTGGACGAGTACCTCCAGCAGTACCGGGCGGAGCATTCGATCCGTTCGACGTGGCAGGCGCGGGAGCGGATCGTGGTCGGGCTGACCGGCGGTCCGGAGGGGCGGACGCTGATCCGCCGGGCCGCGCGGATGGCCGCGAAGGGTTCGGGCAGCGAGGTGCTCGCCGTCTACATCGCCCGCAGCGACGGGCTGACCTCGGCCTCGCCGAAGGAACTCGCGGTCCAGCGGACGCTGGTGGAGGACCTCGGCGGCACCTTCCACCACGTCATCGGCGACGACATACCGAGCGCGTTGCTGGAGTTCGCCCGGGGGGTGAACGCCACTCAGATCGTGCTCGGGTCGAGCCGCCGCAAGACGTGGCAGTACATCTTCGGCCCCGGTGTGGGGGCGACGGTGGCCCGGGAGTCCGGGCCGGATCTCGACGTGCACATCGTGACGCACGACGAGGTGGCCAAGGGCCGGGGGCTGCCGGTGGCGCGGGGGGCGCGGCTGGGGCGGTCGAGGATCGTCGCCGGCTGGCTGGTCGGGGTCGGCGGTCCGGCGCTGCTGTCGTTGCTGCTGACCAAGATCTCGAACGGGCCGGGGCTCGCCAACGACGTGCTGCTGTTCCTGTTCCTGACGGTCATCGCGGCGCTGCTCGGTGGGCAGTTGCCGGCGCTGGCGTCGGCGGCGGTCGGCTCGTTGTTGCTGAACTTCTACTTCACTCCGCCCACCCACACGCTCACGGTCAGCGACCCGAAGAACATCGTGGCGATAGCGATCTTCTTCGCGGTGGCGGTGTCGGTGGCGTCGGTGGTGGATCTGGCCGCCCGGCGGACCCATCAGGCGGCGCGGCTGCGCGCCGAGTCGGAGATCCTGTCGTTCCTGGCGGGCAGCGTGCTGCGCGGTGAGACCACGCTGGACGCGCTGCTGGAGCGGGTGCGGGAGACGTTCGGGATGGACACCGTGGCGCTGCTGGAGCGGCGTAGCGACGTCGATCCGTGGACGTGCGCGGGCCGGGCCGGCGGCGACGAGAGCGCGCCCCCGCTGCGGCGCCCCGAGGACGCGGACGTGGACATGCCGGTGGGGGACCACATGGCGCTGGCGCTGACCGGCCGGGTGCTGCCGGCAGAGGACCGTCGGGTGCTGGCCGCGTTCGCCGCGCAGGCCGCCGTCGTCCTGGACCGGCAGCGGCTGGTGGGGGAGGCCGAGCGGGCCCGGGAGCTGGCGGAGGGCAACCGGATACGGACCGCGCTGCTGGCCGCGGTCAGCCATGATCTGCGGACGCCGCTGGCGAGCATCAAGGCGTCGGTGACGTCGTTGCGGTCGGACGACGTGGCGTGGTCGGAGGAGGACGAGGCGGAGCTGCTGGAGGGCATCGAGGCGGGCGCGGACCGGCTGGATCACCTGGTGGGCAATCTGCTGGACATGTCGCGGCTGCAGACCGGGACGGTCACGCCGCTGATCCGGGAGATCGACCTCGACGAGGTGGTGCCGATGGCGCTGGGCGGTGTCCCGGAGGACAGTGTCACGTTGGACATCCCGGAGGAGCTGCCGATGGTGGCGGTGGACCCGGGGCTGCTGGAGCGGTCGGTGGCCAATCTGGTGGAGAACGCCGTGAAGTACAGCCCGGACGGGGAGGCGGTGCTGGTCGGGGCCAGCGCGCTCGGCGACCGGGTGGAGCTGCGGATCGCCGACCGGGGTCCGGGGGTGCCGGACAGTGCCAAGGACCGGATCTTCGAGCCGTTCCAGCGGTACGGGGACGCTCCGCGGGGCGCCGGGGTGGGGCTCGGGCTGGCCGTGGCGCGTGGTTTCGCGGAGGCGATCGGCGGGACGTTGGCGGCGGAGGACACTCCGGGGGGCGGCATGACGATGGTGCTGACGCTTCCCGCCGCCCCGGGCGTTCCGCCGGTCCGCCCCGATCTTCCGGCGCAGGCGACGACATGAGTCGGGGCCTGGGCGGTCGTACCTGCGGCGGGATACGGCCGCGTTCCGGTGACGGTACGTGCCCGCCGCGTGGCCCGGGAGGGGCCCAGCACGGCGGTCGGGCAATACCGGCCGCACTCACCACCTGGCCGGCGGGCGTTGTCCGTCGGCGACCGACACCGCGAGGAGAACGCCAGTGAACCGGGTGCTTGTGGTCGATGACGAGCCGCAGATCGTCCGCGCCCTTGTGATCAACCTGAAGGCGCGCAAGTACGAGGTGGACGCCGCCCCGGACGGGGCGACGGCCTTGAAGCTCGCCGCGGCCCGCCATCCCGACGTCGTGGTCCTGGACCTGGGGCTGCCCGATATGGACGGGGTGGAGGTCATCAAGGGGCTGCGCGGCTGGTCGAGAGTCCCGATCCTGGTGCTGTCCGCCCGGCAGACGTCGGACGAGAAGGTGGAGGCGCTGGACGCGGGCGCCGACGACTACGTGACCAAGCCGTTCGGGATGGACGAGCTGCTGGCGCGGCTGCGGGCGGCGGTGCGCCGGGCGGAGCCGACCGGGCCGGCGGACGACGAGGTGATCGTCGAGACCGAGGGGTTCACGGTCGATCTGGCGGCGAAGAAGGTCAACCGGGGTGGTCGGGACATCCGCCTGACGCCCACGGAGTGGCACCTGCTGGAGGTCCTGGTCCGTAACCAGGGCCGGCTGGTCAGCCAGAAGCAGCTGCTCCAGGAGGTGTGGGGGCCGTCGTACGGCACCGAGACCAACTACCTGCGGGTGTACATGGCGCAGCTTCGGCGGAAGCTGGAGGGCGATCCGTCGCACCCGCGGCACTTCATCACGGAGCCGGGGATGGGGTATCGGTTCGAGGGGTGAAGGCGCGGCGCGGTCGTTGCCCGGGGGCGGTGTGGGGGCCGTGGGGACGGTGGGGCGGGGGAGCGTTGTTGCTTCGGGGGGTGCAGGCGGGGTTTCCGGGGGTTGTGCGGGGGGCGGGGAAGGCCGGGCGGGCCCCGGTACGCTGGGGTTATGAGTGCTGGGACCCGACCCGAGAAGCCGGCCGGCCGGTTCCGCCGGATGCTCGACAGGCTGTCGTCCTCCGAGGAGGAGCTGCAGTCCGCCGAGTTGCAGGAGGACGCGCAGGCGACGGGGTGTACCCGGATCTGCGACTGTGACGACCGACAGATAGTGAAGGTCTCCGGCACCCTGCGGCATGTCACGCTGCGGCCGCGCGCCGGTGTGCCCGCGCTGGAGGCGGAGCTGTTCGACGGCTCCGCGGCGCTCGACGTGGTGTGGCTGGGTCGCCGTTCCATCGTCGGGATCGAGCCGGGCCGTAAGCTCATCGCCTCGGGCCGGGTCTCGCTGAGTCACGGGCGCCGGGTGCTCTTCAATCCCAAGTACGAACTGCGACCGCTCGGACAGGAGTAGCCGGTGACGTCGTACGACCGACCGACCACTGAACCTGAGGCTTCCGTTTCCACCGATCGTCCGGTGGGCGCGCCGACCGCCACCGCCGACGCCGGCGGCAGGGAGGTGACCGAGGCGGCGCTGTTCGAGGCGTTCGGTGGCGTGCGCGGCATGGTGGAGACGGTGCTACCGGGTCTGCTCTTCGTCGCGATCTTCACGGTCAACAAGGACCTGCACGTCTCGGCGATCGCGGCGCTGGCGGTGTCGCTGGTGCTGTGCGCGGTGCGGCTGGTGCGGAAGGACACCGTCAAGCACGCCTTCAGCGGGGTGTTCGGGGTCGCCTTCGGCGTGGTCTTCGCGATGATGACCGGCAACGCCAAGGACTTCTACCTGCCGGGCATGCTCTACACGCTGGGGCTGGCGCTGGCCTACATCGTGACGACGCTGGCGGGCGTCCCGTTGATCGGGCTGATCCTGGGGCCGGTGTTCAAGGAGAACCTCTCCTGGCGCACGCGGAATCCGGGGCGCAAGAAGGCGTATGCGAAGGCCAGTTGGGCGTGGGGCCTGATCCTGCTCGGCAAGTGCCTGATCCTCTTCCCGCTGTACTGGTGGGCGGACACCACGCAGTTGGGCTGGGTGTTGGTGGCGCTGAAGATCCCGCCGTTCCTGTTGGCGCTCTACCTCACGTGGATGTTCCTGGTGAAGGCGCCCGCGCCGATCGATGTCTTCGCGGAGATGGAGGCGCAGGAAAAGGCGGAGGAGGCCGAACGGGAGCGGCAGCGCGGGCTGTTGGAGCCGGACGCGGCCGCCGAGCGTGGCAGCGGGGGACCGCGGCACCGCCGCTGAGGGAGAGGGACGGGCGAAGGGCCCGGGAGCCGTGTGGCTCCCGGGCCCTTCGTGCGCTGCGGGCGGTTCAGCCGTCGGTGCGGCGGACCGACAGCAGGTCCTCCAACTGCTCCTCGCGGGACTGGGCGGCGACGAACAGCAGCTCGTCGCCGGCTTCGAGGGCGTCGTCCTTGTTGGGGGTGAGGACCCGGGTGCCGCGGATGATCGTCACCAGGGAGGTGTCCTCGGGCCACTCGACGTCGCCGACCCGGGTGCCGGCCAGCGCGGCCTCCGGCGGGAGGGTGAGCTCGACGAGGTTGGCGTCGCCGTGGCTGAAGCGCAGCAGCCGGACGAGGTCGCCGACGCTGACCGCCTCCTCGACCAGGGCGGACATCAGGCGCGGGGTGGAGACCGCGACGTCGACCCCCCAGGCTTCGTTGAACAGCCATTCGTTCTTGGGGTTGTTGACGCGGGCGACGACCCGGGGCACGCCGTACTCGGTCTTGGCGAGCAGCGAGACGACGAGGTTCACCTTGTCGTCGCCGGTCGCGGCGATGACGACGTTGCAGCGCTGGAGCGCGGCCTCGTCGAGCGAGGTGATCTCGCAGGCGTCGGCCAGCAGCCACTCGGCGAGCGGGACCCGCTCGACGGAGATGGCGGTGGGCGCCTTGTCGATGAGCAGGATCTCGTGCCCGTTTTCCAGGAGTTCGCCGGCGATGGAACGGCCCACCGCGCCGGCGCCTGCGATCGCGACCCTCATGCGTGCGTCTCCTCGGGACCCTGGGCGAATGCCGCCTCGACCTTTTCCACCTCGTCGGCGCGCATCATCACGTGCACCAGGTCGCCTTCCTGGAGGACCGTCTGGGAGGTCGGCAGCGTGGCCTCTCCCAGGCGGGTGAGGAAGGCGACGCGGACGCCGGTCTCTTCCTGCAGCTTGCTGATCTTGTGGCCGACCCAGGCGGTGGAGGTGTGCACCTCGGCCAGTTGGACGCCGCCGCTGGGGTCGCGCCACAGGGGCTCGGCGCCCGAGGGCAGCAGCCGGCGCAGCATCTGGTCGGCGGTCCAACGGACGGTGGCGACGGTGGGGATGCCGAGGCGCTGGTAGACCTCGGCGCGACGCGGGTCGTAGATGCGGGCCGCGACGTTCTCGACGCCGAACATCTCGCGGGCCACCCGGGCGGCGATGATGTTGGAGTTGTCACCGCTGGAGACGGCGGCGAAGGCGCCCGCCTCCTCGATACCGGCCTCGCGGAGGGTGTCCTGGTCGAAGCCGACGCCGGTGACCCGGCGGCCGCCGAAGGCGGAGCCGAGCCGGCGGAACGCGGTCGGGTCCTGGTCGATCACCGCGATGGTGTGGCCCTGGCCCTCCAGGGTCTGCGCCAGCGCGGAGCCCACGCGGCCGCACCCCATGATGACGATGTGCATGCTGATTACCCCGTGCCCTGTACTAGCGCGCTGACCTGACCAAACACCCTGCTCACTACTTCCTTCTCCGACGTTCCGGCGACACGGAGCCGCTGTCCGCGACGGCGGCCCGGTGCGTCAGACGGGGGCGCCGGCCGCACCGTGGTCCGGTACAACCGTAGCCGTAACGGTGGGCCCGGTAGGGGGCGCGGTGCGGCCCGGGCCGTCGTGGGGCGGTGGTGCGGCAGCGCGGGATGGTGCGGTGGGCTGCGTGGGGGCGGACGGGTAGGGCACGCTACGACGTGTGCCTCAACTGCCACATCAGCCCCAACAGGGCGCTACCGCACCGCACATGGTGGTGTGCGGTGATGACGCGCTGGCCCACCGGCTCGCCGCCGAACTCCGTGACGTCTACCGCGAACGGGTGACCCTGGTCGTGCCGTCCGCGCGGGAGCCGCGCCGCTCCCGCATCCCCGCGCCGTCCCGCGGCTTCGGCCGGGCCACCGCGCTGCTCGGCCGGGTGTCGGCGGCGGTCGGGCGCACTGGGCCCGTTGCGCCCCCGGTATCGGGTGAGGACATCGAGCCGCCGACGGAACCGGTCCGGGTCCTGGAGGCGGCCCAGGTGGACGACGCGACGCTGGTCGAGGCGGGCATCACCGGGGCGGGTGCGCTGGCGCTGGTCCACGACGACGATCTCAACATCCACGCCGCGCTCCGCGCCCGCCGTCTCAACCCCCGACTACGGCTGGTCATCCGGCTCTACAACCGCAAACTCGGCCAGCATCTGGAGGAGTTGTTGGACCAGGCCGCGGCGGTCGGCGCGGGTCGGGCGGCGGACGGCACCCGACCGGCGGGGGCCGAGGCGTCCACCACGGTGCTCTCCGACACCGACACCGTCGCCCCGGCGCTGGTGGCCACCGCGGTCGCGGGGACCAGCAAGGTCATCGAGGCGGACGGGCTGATGCTGCGCGCCGTGGAGCGCGCGCCGGGGCAGTCCGGGCCGGCCGGGGCGCGGCGGTTGTGCACCCTGGCGCTGCTGTCGCCGTCGCCCGGTGAGCAGCCCGGCGCGGCGAGTGCGCCCGAGGCGGGGGCCGGCGACGACGGCCCGGTGCTGCTGCCGGACGACGCCACCGCAGGCGCGGCCGCGGACCGCGGCCGGGTCGTCCTGGAAACCGTGGCCTACACGGGCCGGACGGTGCGGCCCAGGCGACTCCGCGGCCGGGGCGCGCCGCTGACGTCCCTGTTCTCCCCGCGGCTGCGTTGGTCGCTGGCGGGCTTCGTCGGGGCGGTGTTGGCGCTGGCCGTGGCCGCGTCCCTGACCACGGGGGAGCAGCCGCTGCACGCCGCGTACCTCACGCTGCTCGACCTGTTCGCGATCGACGAGCCGGCGCTCGACGGGTCGCTGGCGCGCAAGGTGCTCCAGTTGTTGGCCGGGTTGGTCGGGCTGTTGTTGCTCCCGGTGCTGGTGGCGGCGGCGTTCGAGGGGCTGGGCACGTTCCGCAGCGCCTCCGCGCTGCGCCGGCCGCCGCGCGGGCTCTCCGGTCATGTGGTGCTGCTGGGCCTGGGGAAGGTCGGTACCCGGGTGCTCGCGCGGCTGCACGAGATGCGCATCCCGGTGGTGTGCATCGAGGCCGACCCGGAGGCGCGGGGCATCGCCCTGGCCCGTCGGCTGCGGGTGCCGACCGTCGTGGGCGACGTCACCCAGGAGGGCGTGCTGGAGGCGGCGCTGGTCGACCGGGCCCGCACCCTGCTCGCGTTGACCAGCGAGGACACCACCAATCTGGAGGCCGCGCTGTACGCCCGGTCGGTCAATCCGCGGCTCCGGGTGACCCTGCGGATCTTCGACGACGGGTTCGCCGCCGCCGTCTACCGGACGCTGCGCGCCGCCCATCCGGGCGCGCGGACCCGCAGCCGCAGCGTCTCCTTCCTGGCAGCCCCGGCGTTCGCCGGGGCGATGATGGGCCGGGAGATCCTGGGCGCGATCCCGGTGGAGCGGCGGGTGCTGCTGGTGGCCCAAGTGGAGGTCGGTGGGCATGCCGCCCTGGAGGGACGCACGGTCGGTGCGGTGCTGCGCCCGGGACGGCTGCGGGTGTTGGCCGTCGACACCTTCGCGTTGGACGCGCCGGCGGAGCAGTCCGCGGCGGGCGGTCCGCAGCCGGGCCCGGGACGGCGGCCGGCGCACCTGGCGGACGAACTGAACGACTACGTTCTCCGGCCGCGCGATGTGGTGCTGCTGGCCGCGACCCGGGAGGGACTCGGCGAGCTGCTGTCCCGCCGGCCGCGGCCGGCGCACGCGGAGTGAACCTGCGCAACCGCGACACGCCCGGGGCTCGTGACGTCCGCCACGAGCCCCGGGCCCACGGACACCCCGCACCGACGGAGCGGCCGTCCCCTGACGTGCAGATTTTGTGGAAGTAAAGGGCAGTAGATGCGGAGTCGGGCGACTCTGCGCACCGTGGCGCATTCGAGTGCCCTTACACGTCCGGATGGCGGGTGGGCGAGCACCTTGACGAAGGCTTAGCATCCTCTGGTGTCCAAACTGACCGACGTGCCCAAACGGATCTTGATCGGGCGCGCACTGCGCAGCGACAGGCTCGCCGAGACCCTTCTCCCCAAGCGCATCGCACTCCCCGTCTTCGCCTCCGACCCGCTCTCCTCCGTGGCCTACGCGCCCGGCGAGGTGCTGCTCGTCCTCTCCGTGGCGGGGGTCTCCGCGTACCACTTCAGCCCCTGGATCGCGGTCGCGGTCGTGGTGCTGATGTTCACCGTCGTCGCGTCGTACCGGCAGAACGTGCACGCCTACCCGAGCGGCGGCGGCGACTACGAGGTCGCCACCACCAACCTCGGGCCGAAGGCCGGCCTGACCGTCGCCAGCGCGCTCCTCGTCGACTACGTCCTGACCGTCGCGGTCTCCATCTCCTCCGGAGTGGAAAACCTGGGCTCCGCGGTCCCGTTCGTCGTCGAGCACAAGACGTTGTGCGCCATCGCGATCATCGTGCTGCTGACGCTGATGAACCTGCGCGGCGTCAAGGAGTCCGGCAAGCTCTTCGCCATCCCCACGTACGTCTTCGTGGCCGGCGTCTTCATCATGATCCTCTGGGGCGCGTTCCGCGGCCTGGTCCTCGGCGACACCATGAAGGCCCCCACCGCCGACTACACCATCCACGCCGAGCAGGGCGGACTCGCCGGCTTCGCGCTGATCTTCCTGTTGCTGCGCGCCTTCTCCTCCGGATGTGCCGCGCTCACCGGCGTCGAGGCGATCTCCAACGGCGTGCCCGCCTTCCGCAAGCCGAAGTCGAAGAACGCCGCGACCACCCTCGCCCTCATGGGCGGCCTGGCCGTCACCATGTTCTGCGGCATCATCGCGCTGGCCATGACCACGCACGTGCGGATGGCCGAGAACCCGGCCACCGACCTGCTCCACAACGGCCATCCGATCGGCTCCGGTTACACCCAGAACCCGGTGATCTCGCAGGTCGCCGAGGCGGTCTTCGGCAAGGGCAGCTTCCTCTTCGTCATCCTGGCCGCAGCCACCGCGCTGGTCCTCTTCCTCGCCGCCAACACCGCCTACAACGGCTTCCCGCTGCTCGGCTCGATCCTCGCCCAGGACCGCTACCTGCCGCGCCAGTTGCACACCCGCGGCGACCGGCTGGCGTTCTCCAACGGCATCGTGCTGCTGGCCGGCGCCGCCACCGTCCTGGTCTACCTCTACGGCGCGGACTCCACCCGCCTGATCCAGCTCTACATCGTCGGCGTCTTCGTCTCCTTCACGCTCAGTCAGATCGGCATGGTCCGGCACTGGAACCGCCACCTGCGGACCGAGAAGGACCAGGCCAAGCGCCACCGGATGCACCGCTCCCGCGCCATCAACACCTTCGGCGCCTTCTTCACCGGCCTCGTCCTCGTCGTCGTGCTGCTGACGAAGTTCACCCACGGCGCCTGGGTCGCCCTCCTCGGCATGGTCATCTTCTTCGTCACGATGACCGCGATCCGCCGTCACTACGACCGGGTCTCCGACGAGATCGCCGCCCCCGACCTCCCCGACGACGAGGTCGTCCGCCCCTCCCGCGTCCACTCCATCGTCCTGGTCTCCAAGGTGCACAAGCCCACGCTGCGCGCCCTGAACTACGCCAAGCTGATGCGCTCGGACACCCTGGAAGCCGTCAGCGTCGACGTCGACCAGGCCGACACCCGCGCCCTGCGCGCCGAGTGGGAGCGCCGCGGCATCGAGGTGCCGCTGAAGGTGCTGGCCTCCCCGTACCGCGAGATCACCCGGCCGATCATCGACTACGTCAAGTCGCTGCGCCGGGAGAGCCCGCGCGATGCGGTCTCCGTCTACATCCCCGAGTACGTCGTCGGCCACTGGTACGAGCACCTGCTGCACAACCAGTCCGCACTGCGTCTGAAGGGACGCCTCCTCTTCACCCCCGGCGTCATGGTCACCTCCGTGCCCTGGCAGTTGGACTCCTCCGAGGCCGCCAAGAAGCGCGCCCGCAAGCGCGCCGAGTGGAACGCCCCCGGCTCGGTCCGGCGCGGTCCGGTCTCCGCACCGAAGAAGGAAGCCCCGGCCACGAAGAAGTGACCCGTGCGCCGGCCCCGCTCGGGGGCCGGCGCACCGCGCCACACCCCGTAGAATGGACGGCTGGCCTCCCCCCGGAGGCCAGCCGTCACGGTTTCGCCCCACGCCTACTCAGGAGCTCCCCGCCATGCAGCCGGACACGCCGCCGGAATCCAGGAAGTCGATGGTCGGCGAGGAGTACGAGGTCGAGGTCGGCCCGGTCGCGCACGGCGGCCACTGCATCGCCCGCACCGACGCCGGTCAGGTCCTCTTCGTCCGGCACGCGCTGCCCGGCGAACGGGTCCGGGTCCGCGTCACCGACGGCGAGGAGGGCGCCCGCTTCCTGCGCGCCGACGCCGTCGAGATCCTCGACGCCTCCAAGGACCGCGTCGCGGCGCCCTGCCCGTTCTCCGGCCCCGGCCGGTGCGGCGGCTGCGACTGGCAGCACGCCGCGCCCGGCGCCCAGCGCCGTCTCAAGGCCGCCGTCATCACCGAGCAGTTGGCGCGACTGGCCGGCCTCACCCCCGAGGAGAGCGGCTGGGACGGCACCGTCGAACCGGCCCCCGGCGACAAGGTCGCCAAGGGCGAGGTCCCGGCCTGGCGCACCCGCGTGCAGTACGCCGTCGACGCCGAGGGCCGTCCCGGCCTCCGCAAGCACCGCTCGCACGACATCGAGCCGGTCACCCACTGCATGATCGCCGCCCCCGGCGTCTCCGAACTCGGCATCGAGCAGCGCACCTGGCCGCAGATCGCCACCGTCGAGGCGATCGCCGCCACCGGCTCGCACGACCGCCAGGTCGTCCTCACCCCCCGCCCCGGCGGCCGCCTCCCGATCGTCGAACTCGACAAGCCGGTCTCCGTCCTCCGCATCGGCGAGAAGGACAAGGCGGTCCACCGCGTCCACGGCCGCCCCTTCGTCCGCGAACGCGCCGCCGGCCGCACCTGGCGGGTCGGCGACGGCGGCTTCTGGCAGGTCCACCCGAAGGCCGCCGACCTCCTCGTCGAGGCCGTCATGCAGGGCCTGATGCCCAAGAAGGGCGACATGGCCCTCGACCTCTACTGCGGCGTCGGCCTCTTCGCCGGCGCCCTCGCCGAGCGGGTCGGCGAGAAGGGCGCGGTCCTCGGCATCGAAGCGAGCAAGCGCGCCGTCGAGGACGCCGAGCACAACCTCGCCGACCTCGACCGGGTCCGCGTCGAGCGCGGCAAGGTCGAGCAGGTCCTCCCCCGCACCGGCATCACCGACGTCGACCTCGTCGTCCTCGACCCGCCCCGCGCCGGCGCCGGCAAGCAGACCGTCCAGCACCTCGCCACCCTCACCCCCCGCCGCATCGCCTACGTGGCCTGCGACCCGGCGGCCCTCGCCCGCGACCTCGCCTACTTCCGCGACGCCGGCTACGCCCCCCGCCGCATGCGCGCGTTCGACCTCTTCCCGATGACGCATCATGTGGAGTGCGTGGTGATTCTGGAGCGGGCCGCGAAGGGTGTCTGATCTGTGGTTTTGTGCGTGCGCATTATGTGCGGTGTAGGCGTTACGGGCGATATCTTGACGCTGGAATGACGCTCGTGACGCTCATTTGACGCTCGTTCTGATGGGGTGTCAGGCGCCTTGCGGTGTAGGTCAGATTCACCAGAATTAACAGTTCCAGTGGGGCGGCTGCTGAGAAATCATGCTGCCGGGCCCTATGGGGGCCCAGTGTGCACAAGGTCCTTCTGGTCGCCCGGAGTTCGCGTCCACCGCTTCGATGACGCCTCTAACGAGCTCGTGCGTGGTTGGCGGTGGCGCGTCGAGACCTTGATCGTCGATCATGATCCATGTGGTGGGGAACAGGGCTCGTGCAGCGATCATCCGTAGTCAGCGGATCACGGGGCTGTCGTGGTGATCAGGCTGTCGAGCCAGCCGTGGCGCGGGCGGAGTCGTCCAGCGCGCAGAGTACGCGAAACGCCGCCGTGTGCGCGGCCTCGACCGAGCCGCCCGCACCGCGTGGTGGAGATCGTCGGCGGCGTGGGCGGCGCCTCGCCGGCGCGACGAGTTCAGGGACTCACTGAAGGCTGGTCCGAGTGTCCGGGTGCCGGACGTGCGCAGCCGCGGACTGGAACTATTGATGCGCCCCCCGCTGCGGCGAGGCGGGGCCGCTCTGGATTTATTGGGAACGTGAGCGCGTGATGACGCTTGACTGTACTTCTCGTCCTGGCTACTCTTTGAGACTCAATGGGCGCGTGAGCGCGTGATGGAGAAATTGTCTTGGACGCGAGAACCTACCTCAGCAGCCTCGGGATCGACGTAACCGACGCTACGCAGCCAGTCATCGGACGGCTGGCCCTCGCTGGGGAGTTCATGCTCGGCGGCGAGCGCGGTGTGCTGCTTCGCCCCAAGCGCGGTGATGTGTCCGACCGCTACCTCGAGCTCCTCGCGGGCGAGGGCTACGCATTCGTGATCGTCGACGGCGGCAGCTATCCATCGTTCTACGCTCGCGAGCAGGAGGGGCTCGTCCCTGTGCGGGCACTGCCCGTCGCCGACCGCAGCCACTTTCCGTCGGCAGGAGTCCTCGGCGCCTGGGGGCAGTTGATTCACGCGGCCGCCGGTCACGGTGATGCGACGAAGCTGGGCGTCGCCCAGATGGTCGCTCGCCTGGATGGCGATGAGGTGTTCGGGCCGGACCTCGTCCGCCCCACGGGCGGCGTGCCCGTGTCGCGTCTCGGTGGTGACGAGTCGGTCGCAGTAGAACCGCTCCGCACGGCGGCTGCGCTCCTGGCCGGCTTTCGACTCCGCCCGAACGCGCCCGATGAGTTGGTCCGTCTCGTCGTCGCGGTGTCCTCACTGCTTCCCGATAAGGGCCAGTTCTCCGGGCTGACCGAGAGCGTGGCGCCCTTGGTGCGCGGACACCAGCTCGGCGCTCGTCGTCTCCTGGTCTCAGGCGGAGCGGGGGCGGAGATCGCCACACTCCTCGGCGCGGAGGGCACGATCTTTCTTCCGGCCGAGCTTCGCCTGCTCGAGCCGCTGCTGGAGCGCCTGCTTCCGAGCGTCGAGCGTGTGTTCGCTGACTTCCTGCAGTCGAACCTCGATGGGTCTTACGACGGCGTGATCGTCGTCCCGCCGATCGGCCTCCAACTGAGCGGAGCCCAGCCGGCCAGGTTTGAGCTGTCGAAGCGAGGG
The DNA here is from genome assembly GCF_044769405.1 of Streptomyces sp. NPDC090442. Taxonomy (NCBI): domain Bacteria; kingdom Bacillati; phylum Actinomycetota; class Actinomycetes; order Kitasatosporales; family Streptomycetaceae; genus Streptomyces; species Streptomyces sp. NPDC090442. The sequence continues at coordinate 27,870 of NZ_JBIVXW010000079.1, read as the reverse complement.
GGCAAGGTGCGCAGCCGCGTGCCTGTAGAGCTGCTGTTCGTCGAGCACGCGCTCGCGGCGATGGCCGATGGCGCTCTCCTCGTCACCGTCTTGCCCGAAGGGCTGCTCTCGAGCGCCGGGCATGCGGGCTTCCGTGAGTGGCTGCTCGAACACGCACGTCTACTGGCGGTCGTCAGCCTGCCTGCCGGAACCTGCTTCCGCGGCACGGGGGTGAAGTGCTCCGTCGTGATACTCCGCAAGCCGGCGCCGGCCGACGACTACCCGATCCTCATGGTCGACGTGGAGGCGCACGACCTGCGCGGCGACATCGGCGCGGCACGGTCGAAGCTCGACGACTTCCTCGAACGGGAGGTAGCCGCATGCGTGTAGCCACGCTCTCCCGCGCCGACCTCGGCAAGCGGCACGTTCGCCTCGACCCGGCCTTCTACCTCGGGCGCGAGTTGGTGCGGTCGACGATGAGCGCGGAGGGCAGTCGACACGTTAGCCTCGAGGATATCGTCGAGTCCATCCACGACGGGGCTCGCCTGCCTTCGGCCGCATCGGGGATCCCGATGCTTCGCTTGAACAACGTGCGGCCCTGCGAGCTGGACTTGGGCGGCATGGCCCACGTCGACGGCACCGCCGCCAAGTGGATCAACGTCCAGGAGAACGACGTCCTGTTCACGCGGGCAGCCCAGCCGTTTCGTGCGGCCGCGGTCCAGTCGGGGATGCCTGCAGAGCTCGCCGTGTCGTCGGAGCTGACCATCATCCGGCCCCGGCCGGCGGTCTTGCCCGAGTACCTGGCCGCCGTGTTCTGCACGCCGACGCTGAACCGGATCCTGCGTGACCTCGCGTACCGCGGTGGCTCGTCGGCGCTGCCGCGCCTTCGCCTCTCGGACATCGCGCGCCTCCCGATCCCGCTGCCCCCGCGCAGCCTGCAGGAGTCGCTCGGGCTGCAGTACCAGCGGGCCGTCAACCTGACCGCGAGCGCCCGCGCCGAGTTCAACGCGGTGGTGACGGCGATCCACACCGAGATCTACCACCGTGTCTCCGGGGTTAAGCCCCCCAGCAGCGCCATCGAGGTTCTCCGATCGCAGCTGGCAGACCGGTGGGACGTCCCGTTCAACCGCGGGCGCGTGTTCCGCCATTCTTCGGCAGCATCGTCGGCCATGCGGCCGTTGCTCCAGCTTGCGAAGCCCGCCGGCGCGAGCCTTCGTGGCCTCGCCGATGACGAGGAGGTCTTCGCCGTTCAGGCCGACGACGTGAACGAGAGCACCTTCCTTGTCGAGGGCGGCGAGGTTCGGCCCCTGTCCGACCTGTCCTCGCGCATGCGGCAGCGGCTCGAGGTGGGTGATGTCCTGCTGTGCACGACAGGCTCGGGCGACCAGGTCGCTTACCTCGACGAAGAGCTCGGACCCGAGGAGCGGCCTCTCCTCGGGAGCGCCACCTTCACCGCCCTTCGCTTCCACGAGACGGCCCGCGTCTTCGCCGTCGCGCTTTCCCATCCCCTCGTCCGCACGCAGCTCCGGCTGCTCTCCTCCGGGTCCGTGCAGCGATTCGTCAACAAGCGCGACCTCGACGAGTTGCTCGTCCCGGCGCTGGGTCAAGTCTGGCGAGAGGACTTCGAGACCCGGCTCACCCGAGCGATGCAGCGTCGCCGCGAGGCATTGCTGGCGCGGACCGCGCTCATCGAAGCTGCCGACGACTACCTTCGGAAGGCGACGCTGTGAACGCCGCGGCGACGAGCATGAGCTCTCCTGGGAGCTGGAGTCGCCTTGTGCGGCGTGATGTGCTCACGCGGGCACTCGGGTCGGCGCCCCGCTTTGCCGTCGTACCGAGGGACAACATGTCGTCACTCGATCGGGTCGTACGACAAGCCACGCAACTGGCCCCGCTGAACCGCATAGTCGAGATGGTCGTGCTCGGCGAGGACGACCCGATGTGGCTCCAGCACAAGATCGCATTCAAGAACCTCCGCAACGTCCACTACTACCTGGCGGCCGCGCGCTGGGCCCGGCCATTCAAGGAGGATGCGATCTGCCCGACCAGTCTCGGGCGCCGCTACGTCAGCTCTCGCTTCGAGCCTCGGGTGATCCTCGAAGGGGTTCGTGGCCGCGCGATCTTTGAGGAGGTCAGGCGCGTGGCTGGCGAGGACGTGCCGACCCCGGACGTCGTCGCTAGCGTCCTGCGGCGTTGGAACTTCCGTTACAGCAAGGGCACGGTCACGCGACGCGCCCGCGACTTCTGCGCGGACCTCGGCCGTATCATCGGCGAGGCCGCGAACCCGAAGGAGCGCAAGCTCGTTGGTCACTCGGCGTGGTTGGAGCCGCCGGACCTGCTGGCCATCAACGGCGTCGCCGCGATCTGGCCAGCCCCGCAGCTCACGCCCGTCAAGGGCATCCGGCGTTCGGAAAATGCTTCGCGGGGCGAGGCGACCGACGCCCAGCTGCGCCTCCCGCTCAAGGAGGAAGCATGACCGGCCCAATCACCTCGAAGATCCGCGACTTCCTGATCGGCCGCGGTCCCGCGACGCCCGAGCGCGTTGCGGGAGCCGTCCCCGAGCTCACGGAGGTGGGAGGTGCCGAGCGGGCCCTCTTGCTGATGAGACTCGATCCGACGCTCGAACGGACAGGTAACGAAATGTGGGCTGCGCGGGGAACGGCGATCACCGACGACAGCCGCGTGCGAAAGGCCGTCGAGAAGTTCTTCGACGGCCGCCCTGGTGCTCCGCTGGCAAGTACGGTGCGGGCGGTAGCGAACGAAACCAACTTGCCAGAGCACCAGGTACGTGAGCTCCTCACCGAGCAGTTTGTCGTGGCGGGCACCAACATTTTCAACCGGCGACGGTAGCGAGAGGACCCATGGCCAAGAGGAAGAACACCACAGACGCGCTCCGCGATGGGGTGCGGGAGAAGCTCGCGCAGCTCGGCTACCAGCAGATCAAGGACGACTTCGCGCTCTTCGATCCGCTCGGCGACGGATCCATGTCGGCGACCGCCGAGCTCGTCGCGCTCGACGAGGACGAACCCGTCATCCTCTTCGCCAGCGGCGAGCCCGGCGATGCCTCGCGGCCTGCCGTGCAGGACGACGCGAAGTTCAAGGCCGGCCTCGGCGCCGCCGCCGGTAAGCCGTTTCGCTTCGTCTGGGTATGGGACGACGAGAACGACTTCATCTTCGACGTCGAGAAGGACGCGCAGGTCTCGGCGCTGCCGGCCCGGGACGAGTGGAAGACCGTCGCCCGGCCGATCTCCGAGTCCCGCACCCGGCTCGTGCAGGAGGTCTCGGCCGAGTACCACCGTGGCGACTTCCGGGCAATCCAGCGCAAGTTCGATCAGCTGCACGAGGTCATCTACTCGCGCGGCGGCGTCAAGCCCACCAATGCCGCTATCGACGAGCTCGGCAAGCTGCTCTTCCTCAAGGTCCACCTCGAGAAGGCGCCCGGTTACGTGCTCACGAGCGGCGCCGCGAAGGGCAAGCGGTTCGCTGACATCTACTCGGCCGACCACGTGCGGGAGCACAAGAAGGATGCCGTCATCCAGCTCAAGGACGCTTTCCGCGAGATCAACAACCTGCCGCAGTACAAGGCGACCGACATCACCGGCGAAGTGCACACGATCTTCTCGTATGATGAGCCGCTGCGTCTCGAGAATCCTGACGTCCTCGCGCTCGCCATCGAGGCCCTCGAGCTGCGCGACCGCGAGGGCAAGCCCATCCGGCTCTCGGTGCCGGACCGCGAGCTCCTCGGCAGCGGCGAGAAGGCCCGCGAGATGCGGGCGCACCTGATCCACGAGGACCTGCTCGGCTGGGCCTTCGACGTGTTCCTTCGCGGCAAGTACGCGAGCGACGAAGGGCTCGCGACCTACCTGACGCCCAGTCAGGTCGTGGAATGCATGGCGCGCATGGTCTTCCACGACGTCCCCGACGCAGACCTCTGGGCCCGACGAGGCGACGATGGGCAGCGTGAGCGATGGAACCCCCAAACCGACGAGGAAGCCGCGCTCCCCGCCTTCCTCGTCGGCGATATCTGTTGCGGTACCGGGCGTTTTCCCATCGGCGCGCTGCGCGAGGTGAAGCGGCGCGTGCTCGACGACCGGCACGTCGGTCATTCCGACGACGACAAGCTGCGCTGGCTCTCGCAGATGAAGCGGCATAGCTTCTTCGGCGCTGACCAGGCCGCGGGATCGATCCAGAAGGCTCGCATCAACATGCTGCTGTACGGCGAGGACCACAGCCAGCTGCTGAAGGTCGACGACTCTCTGGTCGACCCGCATCTCGATCGGCTCACCGGGAAGTTCGACGTCATCCTGACCAACCCGCCGTTCGGCTCTGGCAAATACGATGATCCCCGCGGGATGGCGCGCATGCGTGACGAGGAGCGCGGCCTCGAGCTCGGCTGGTCGTGGACTCCCGGGAACCGGGCGAAGCGAAAGGAGCTCAAAAAGACCGACCCAGCCTCGCTGTTCATCGACCGCAACCTGCAGCTCCTGAAGCCCGGCGGGCGGCTCCTGATTGTCTTGCCTGACGGCATCCTCTCCAATTCGGGGGACGCCTACGTCCGCGAGTACTTCATGGGGACGAAGGACGAGGAGACGGGTGAGTTTCTCGGCGGAAAGGCGATTGTGCGCGCCGTCGTGAGCCTGCCCACCGAGACCTTCTCCATCGCGGGCACGGGCGCCAAGACCAGCTTCCTCTACCTGCAGAAGAAGCGGCATCCGGCCGAGAAGCAGGGGCCGGTCTTCATGGCTGTCGCTGAGCACGTCGGGTACCTGAAAAAGGGCAAGGCCGAGGTTCCTGACCCGCTTGGCAACGATCTGGTCGAGATTGCATCGGGTTATCTCAAGCGAGGTTCCGCGTGAGCGACATCGCCTCTTGGGTCACTGCAAAGGACCTGCGACACCGTCTCGACGCGGACTTCTACCGACCCGAGTACCTGGAATTCGAGCACCGCGCTGAGGCGCGTGGGCTGAAGGTGCGGCAGGTGGTCGAGATTTCCTCGCTTGTTACGGACGGGACGCACAAGACGCCGAGCTACGTCGATTCGGGCGTCCCGTTTCTTAGCGCCAAGAACATTCGGAACGGGTTCGTCGACGCGGGTTGCGGTCACAAGTACGTCAGCGCCGCGGAATTCGATCAGCTTGAACGATGGAACTGTGTGCCTCGACCCGACGACGTGCTCGTGGCGAAGAGCGGATCCATCGGTTCTGCTGGCCTGGCGAAGGGAGCGTACGATCGGTTCGCCGTATTCGAGAGCGCCGCAATCATTCGCCCGAGCGGGGTCAGCCCGGCGTACCTCTCGGCTTACCTCAATTCGCGCTTGGGGCAGCTCCAGATCCGACGCAACAGCAAGGGTGCTGTCATCCGCCATCTCCACCTCGAGGACCTCAGAGAAGTCGAGGTGCCGCTCCCCGACCGTCGCATCCAGGACTACATCGGCGCGAAGGTCGAGTTGGCGGAGCGCTGTCGCGCTGTCGCCTCTCGGGAGCGTGAGCAACTTGTCACGGAACTAGCGACGCTCTATGAGGGCTGTCCTCATGACGCGCTGTCGTCGCTCACTACGATGGTCGCGACCGCGGAGATCGACGGCTCGCGGCTGGATGCTTGGTACCACCAGCGCCACTTCATCTCGCTCACGGAATGGCTGCACCGGAATCCTGCTTTCGTTGAACTCGGCAAGGTCGCGAGTCTATCCTCGTACCGGTGGTCACCGGGAGCCCATGGCCAGAGCACGTTCCGCTACATCGAGATCTCCAACGTTGACTCCTCGACGGGCCACGTGTCCCACTCCGAAGTACCGGTCGAGAACGCACCGAGCCGCGCGCGCAAGCTCGTTCGAGGCTTCGACGTGCTCGCCTCGACCGTGAGGCCGAACCGGGGTGCGGTAGGACTCGTGCCGGACTCGCTCGATGGCGCGGTCGCTACGACCGGCTTCGCAGTTGTGCGGCCCGTCAGCAAGACGGACGCATTCTTCTTGTTGGCGGTGCTCCGGCACCCGGCCTCCACGGCTCAACTGATGCGGTGCAACACCGGTTCGGCGTATCCGGCCATCGAGGAATCTGTGTTGCCGCAGATCTGGATCCCCGGGGCGACGCCGGGGACCCGCAAGAGCCTGGGAGCGCGGGAACTCAGGCGCACGATCTTGTTGCAGACCGCGGCCGATCTGGTCAACCAGGCCAAGGCCGACGTCGAAGCGCTAATCGAGGGCACCCTCGACGTGCAGGCGATCCTCGCCGGAACGCTCAAGGCGCCGACGGCGAATGACGTCCCGGAGCTGGCGGAGGACGGCGCATGAAGGTTCTCGGCATCGCTCCTAGCTCGACCGATTTCAAGTGGGCTCTCCTCGATGGCAGCCGCGCTCAACCCCGCGTTCTGCCGCTCCCGTCTACGTCGCAGAAGCTGCCCGCCGACGCGTGTGAGGGGCACGCGCTGGTGAGCCTTCGAAGGCTGCTCTCGACCTTTCTGGCGGAGCAGGGAGTAGAGCGAATCTGCGTCCTGCAGGCCGGCTCCTCGCAGTTTCGAGGGCCGTCGGCCTCGCGCGTCAAGGCAGAGGGGATCGTCCAGCTGGTGGGCGCTGAGCTCGAGCTGACCGTCGACCTTGTCGCGCCGCAATCTCTCCGCGCGCAGGAGAAGCGCTTCGCGTCTATCGCGTCTGCTTCTCCGGAGAACGTTTTGAACGGCGGCGCGGACTTCAAGCCGAAGACCTGGCGAGACGCGGTGCTCGTCGCGTGGTGGGGGCTCGGCGAATGAGCACGACCCTTCAGGACGTCCAGCAGCTCATCGCTGCGACCGGGAAGTACAGGCTCGAGGCGGAGAACACCGAGGGCGCGAACGCGTACGCCTTTCGTGCGCATCACGTACCCCTCGACCTGCCGGTGTTCCTGAAGGTCCTCTACCCCGATCCGAGCGGTGACCTCTTCGCGGAGCCGCGCCTGCTCGTGGAGGCGACCAGGACCGAGGGCAACGAGAGCAATCTCGTGCGGGTCCACGACGCGCAGCGCCTCGGCGACGACTTCGTCCTCGTCGCCATGGAGTATGTCGGCGGCGGCAGCATCCTCTCGCGCCTGAGCGGTGGCCCGCTCCCGATGATGGAGGCCGTCCGCGCGGCGATTGGACTCCTCCACGGGCTCGCGCAACTTCACCAGGCACTCCTCGTTCACCGGGACATCAAGCCCGCGAACGTGCTGATCTCGCAGCGTCACGGGCGCATCTGGCCGAAGATCACCGACTTCGGCTCGGTCGCACGACTCGCTCATGCGAGTGCGAGTGTGACCGCCTCGCGCCACAGCGCGCTCTACGTGCCGGCCGAGGGATGGGCGACGCCGAACCGCTCCGACGTGCGGTCGGACCTCTACCAGGTGGGCCTAGTGCTCTTCGAGATGGTGCATGGCGCTCTGCCGTACAACGACGACGCCTACCTGGACCGCGAGGCGAGGAAGGAGCTTCGCGAGTTGGCAGAGGCATCGGGCGGCTGCGTCGACGATTTCTACAGGCAGAAGGTGGTCGACCGTGCGCTGGCCCGGGCCGGGTCCGGCAAAGGCGTGATCTCCTTCGGGCGGATGCAGCCATACGTGCCCAAAAGCCTGGTGCGCATCATCAACAAGGCGGTCGCGCCCGACCCTGCCGCCCGATACCAGACGCCGTCGGAGATGATCGGCGATCTCGAGGTGCTCCGGCTGCCTGACTGGAGGCTGGCTCCCTGCGGTGAGCAGTACGCCGCCAACGGATGGTCGGGCTGGGACTGGAGCATCGGGAAGGATCCGAAGAAGCCGGAGCAGTGGACCGTCCTGCGCTCCCGTAAGGCGGCGACGAACTTCCGCCGGTGGGCCGCGGCCGACAGCGCGCGAGCGGCCTGTCAACTCGTCATGGAGGCTGCGGCATGAGTCTCCCCGCCTGCCCGAGCGACGCGGTCCCGCTCTTCGAGTATCTTGCCCACTGGGGCGAGGTGTCGGCCTACGAGGCCGAGCACCTCGGCGCTGGGCCGTGGGTCTCGGTGTTCGAGAACGCAGGCGCCCTCAAGGCGGTTGACGACGAGCACGATCGTCCAGTGGCCTGGCACCTGACGCCACCCTTCGTGCACCTCCTCGAGTGCGACGCGCAACAGGTCGGGCGTCGTCTGTGCTTCGCGGTCCCCGAGTACCGCGCCTACCTGCTCAGCATCCTCGTCGAGGGGCTGGTCGATGCCGGCCGCGGGGGCATGACCGTGGAGCTCGAGGAGTGGACGAAAGGCGAGCTCGCGCCGCTGCTGGCCGAGCTCAACGTCGTCCTCGCGCAGCTGGAGGGCGGCAAGCGTCTGGTCGATCTCGCGTCGGCGGAGCTCGAGTCCCGCATGGCCGACCTCCCCGAGCGCTCGCGGCCGTTCGCCGCCTGGGACAGCTACGCACTCGGACACTCCGCACGTCCCAAGGGGCTCTTCGAGTTCGCGCTGCGGCGCTTCGGTCCCGCCTGCGTGGCGCTGCCCGTCGCTGTCGAGAGCGCTGCGGTGCTGCGCCCGCTGCCGCTCAATCGAGAGGACGGGTTCGGCCTTGGCAGCGCCTTTATTCCGCAGCCGTGGAACATGCAGCGCTTCGGCGTGCTGAGTGGCGCCCCGATCGTCGATGCGCGTGGCCAGCGCACGTTCGACGAGGACGCGCTCAACGAAGTGCTCCTCGAACATCTCCGTGATGCCGTAGTGGAGCACCCGTTCTACGCCGCGGTGATCCACCTGGGCATCTGCGCCTGGCGCTCGCCGGCGTCGACGATGCCGACCGTGGAACTCTACGTGCCCGCGTCTGGTGGCCTGCACGACGTCTCGGTGCTCGTGGGCTCCCGCGGGGTCGGCCGCGTGGCCGAGCTGCTCGGCGACCTCGTTCGCGCGCAGGGCTACGCACCCTTCGGCCTCGTCGACGGCCGAGTCTCCGACGAGCTCATGGGCAACCTGCTCCGGAACCTCCTCCAGCTTCGAATCCTGCGCCGCCAGGACGAGCTCCTGGTGCTCGGCGACGACTACCAGTCGTCACTGATGGCGGCGCGCCTGCGCACCGTGTTCCGGCCCGGCAAGGAGCTGCAGAAGCGCATCGTCGAGGAGCTCGCGCTGCGGGCGGCGGAGGGAGGTGCCGCATGAGGCCTCGCAAGGTCGACATGGCATTCGACTGGATGCGCAGCCGGCCGCGGCGGCCCTTCCACTACCGGGACGAGGTATGGGCGGCGCTGGCGGAGCTCCATTCGGACGAGTTCGCCGTGAGTGACGATCGCAAGACGCCGTGGGTTTCGCTGCATCGAGACATGACGGAGGACGCCCGTTTCCTTCGAGGTGACAAGGGGATGTTCAAGCTCGTCGAAGGAGCCATCGCTGAGGTCACCTCGGCCGAGGTCGCTGCCGTGCCCGACGTGAAGGAACCAAGGGTCTGGATCTTCCAGGCCAACCCCATGCTCTACCGGATCCTCGAGGCGCTCCAGCACCTCGACCGGATGCAGTTCCTGACCAACCGATACAAGGACCGCATCCACATCGGCGACATCGTCCTGCTCTGGATGTCGGGCAATTACGCGGGCATCTACGCCCAGGCTCGTGTCGTGGAGGGCGTCGCGGATCGGAAGTCCGATGGCGACGATGCAGCATTCTGGAGCAGCGGAGCCACGACCAAGCCCCGCGTCGTGCTCGCGATCGAGAGGCGGTTCCTCGGCAACCCACTCCTCAAGACCACCATCGCGGCCAGGAAAGGGCTGGCCAACCTGATGATCCTCCGGCAGCCGAACGGCACCAACTTCCCTGTCGACGCTGACGCGTGGGAGCTGTTGCGACCGCTCCTGTCTGTTGAGGAGACCCACGAGCCGGCGCGTGAGGTCCTCACGTGGGCGATGAAGCGGTCCAGGGCCGGCAAGATCTACGACGAGAGCTGCAACGAGCTGTTCGAGCGCTTCGTCGCCGAGACGTTCGCCGATGGAGACGAGCACTCCCGGGACGAGATCACAAGCTGGTTCGCAGCGAACTACCCGCTCTTCAAACCGATCACCGTTCAGTGCCACATCGAGAAGTACACGACTAACTTCCGCAGTCGCGTCCACTACAACGTGACGCCAGAGCACGACCTCCTCTTCCGCGTCTATGACGACTGGGCTCGCCTTCGCCTCTACCGACCGGGCGACGATCCCCCGCCGATCCACGACAAGCCTGACGCACCGAAGCGCTCGAAGGCCAAGACGTCGACGAAGGCGACGCAGGTCTCACCCCTCGACCGCAATCGCTGGCTGCTCGCGCATCTCGCCCCCCTCGGCGAGCTCACGCCAGGTGATCTGGAAGACCTCGGGCTGCATGAGGCGCACCTGATCGACTGGCTCGACTCGCTGCTGGCGCGTCGTCCCGAGGCACACGTGGTCACCCCGTTCTTCCTTCACCTCATCGACGGAGACGCGGGCCCGTCCGCGTTCACCACCCGGCTCGCGGCGCACTTCATGGGCGAGCACCTTCGGCGACACGCCCCGGAGCCGATTCCGGAGCTCGAGGAGTACGTCTGGGCACGGTTCGGACGTTGGCACCTGACGCAGCCCCACGGCGGCGATCAGAAGACGCACGCCTACCTGAGCGTGCCCACCCGCGAGCCGCGCGACGTGGCGGCCTCGGAGCGACTCGACCTGTTCGCTCAGCTTCCGCCGAAGGTGATCGGGGACCTGATTCGAGAGCCCGAGTTCCTTTCGGAGCAGCAGTCCTGGAGCGCCGACGCGGCGTCGAGGTCGTCGGAGGGGCCGCTCAGCACGCAGCTCCGTCGAAGCTGGAAGCGCCCGTTGCTCCTCGGCACCGTGGAACTGCTCGTGGCCGACGACGGCCAGGTGCTGATCGGCGAGATGGAGCGCACCGACGTGATGGCCCGGAGATACGTCGCCGCCGGCCTACCGCTCTGTCGCCACGGTGAGTGGGAGCCTGCCGCCACGCTCGGTCGCGAGGCCGCCGCAGAGCGACTCTTCCAGCACCCCGTCGCGGCGGCGCTCCTTCAGCTCGAAGTTCACCGCCAGTTCGCCGGCCTGGTGGGCGATGTGGCGGCGCTGATCCACGTCGATGGGGGTGTGGCGCATCTCGAGCTCGACGGCGCCGGGCGGGGCCCTCTGTGGCGCCACGTCCGCTCGATGCTCGAGCAGGTCGGCTACTGGTCGGCGGGGGCCAGCACCCAGGATTCGCTCTGGGAGAGCGCCGTCCACGTGATGCTGAAGAACCTCGAGCTGCTCGATGTGTTCGAGTGCGACGGCGACGTGCTGCGTCTGACCGACGACTACCAATCCAAGATCAAGGCTCATCCGGGACACCTGCAGAACCGGGGCGAAAAGCCCTACCGCGTTCGCCTGTCGCAGTTCCTGGCGACTTTCCACGGAGGACAGGCATGAACACGCCGTTGGTGCGCATCGCGCTCCCCAAGCTGTTTCTATGGAGCGAGGCGGCTCGCATCCAGGAGTACCCGGAGGCGGCGGCCCGTGCCGAGCCAGGCCGCGTCTATTCACGGGCCGATCTCGAGCGCGTGGTCTTCGACATCGCTCCCACGATGCAGTTCAGGGGCGGGGCGCCGCGCGGCAAGGGGACCGACGGCGTCATCAACACGTACGGGATGGAGCGCAGCGGCGCCCGCTACCGCATCAATGGGATCAGCCTCTTCGAGCGGGTCGACAAGGGCCTCCTGGCCACCGCGGAAGGCGTCGCGCTGGGGAAGGCGTTTCGCGAGGCGGACGCTGACGTCGACTGGGCTCGCGCCCTGGCGAAGCAGCTGCTTCGACGTGAGCCTCGCACGCGCTTGGTGATCGGGCTTTGCCTTGCGGGCTGGCAGCTGGCAGTCGAGGCGCCGGGCGGTATCCCCACGGGCGCGTTGTCGCTCACGTCGCCCGAGGGCGATGTCCTCGAGATCGCACAGCGCAACTGCGACGGCTTCAACACGCTGCTGCGCGACAACGCCGAGCTCGCCCTCGGGCCGCGTTGGCGCGCTGACCTTTCGGCTCTGGGCGAAACCGCGGCGGTCGTGTGGGAGGGCGTCCAGGGTGGAACACCCTCGACGAACGACCTCCCGACCGCGCTCAAGAAGGCCCTGGCCGTGTTCTTCCACATCCGAGCCTTCGACGGTGGTCCCTCGACCTGGGGCCTGGACGCCGGTGGACTCGCTGGTGCGCTGGCGGTGGAGAACCTCGTCGAGCTCGGATTCGAGGACGCAGCGCCTGCGCGGCTGACCGACGACGAGGCGTTCGCCCGGGCGCTTCGCGATTGCGCGGACGCCGAGGGCTTTCTCATCGTGAGTCAGCTCGGCGAGCGCTTCGGCGAGCTCCTTCAGGTGCCGGACGAGGATCGAGCCGTCGTCCTCGACAGCTACATCCGGACGGCGATGTACCACGAGCAGCTGCGATTGCTCGACCGCCACTCAGGACAACCCCGCATGGGACGAGGGCTGTTCGGCGAGCCCGGCGCACGTCGCGTCCGCATCGACTTCACGCCCCTTTACAAGACCATGAACGTCGAGACTGCGGAGCAGACCCCCACGGGTTCCTCCAGGGAGATGCAGGGAGAAGACCGATGACCATCATCAAACCGTGGGCCGCCAAGGGCGTCGCACTCTATCCGCCTTCTTTCTCCATGGTGGGCCAGAACCAGGTGTTCAACGCACTCCACCAATTCCGCCGATCCTTCTGGGACGGTGCCGCGAACGACATCGCCGGCTTCTTCATCGCGTTCGGCGACTGGGGTCTGGGCAAGACACGGCTTGGCTACGAGCTCATCGCGGAAGCGACGGGCCGCGTCGACCGGTGGCTACTCAACAAGAACGAGTACGTCATCCCGCCCTTCCATCAGCCAGACAAGAAGCCGCGTGTGCTCGAGCCGGCGCTGCAGGATGGCATCCTGCCGCTCTACATCCGCTACAGCACCGTGTGCGACGACGCGCTTGACGCTGCGACGTGGGTGGCTCGCCTGGCGGTCGAAGCCCTGCGGCACACGTTGCGCGCCGACCCTGCCGCTGGCGGGCCGCGGGACCTCTACGAGGATCTCAAGGCGGCGATGCAGGCCAAGGGCGTGAACCTGAAGGCGCTCTCGCTCGTCGACGACGACACGCGATCGTTCGAAGACCGGCTTCGCGATGCGAAGAAGGTCTTGGGTGATGCTGGCCTGAACCACCTCTGGATCATCGTCGACGAGGTCGAGACGCCCGGTGACCTGAAACGGGGCCTTCGCGAGGACACGCAGACCAAGGTCGACGACGAGTACCTCCTGATGGTCTCGGAGGTCATCAAGCACGAGAACTGGCGACACCAGCATCCGGACGTGAACTTTCTGCTGCTGTGCAGCGTGGGCATGCGCGACCAGATCCATATCGGTCCGAACCTGCGCCGAGCGAGCTCGGTCACGATCGAGCCGAACCAACTGACCGACGTGCAGAGCTACGTCGACCACATCAAGGGCGGCCTGGTCGACCCGCACGCCGTCGAGTACCCGGTGGGGACGCTCGAGGGCGCGTTCCTTGCGGCCAACCGGAACTTCGGCTGGCTGAACGTGATCATGTCGTCCATCCACGAGACGTACGCCCGGCACATGGAGCGCGGCTACCGCTCGAGCGCGTGGGAGCTCCTGAAGGACTTCGCCAAGACCGATGCTCGGGCCAAGCATATCTTCAACGACGACGCCGTCCTCCCCCTGCTCGGCAAGGTAACCGGGGTCCCCAAGCAGGAGCTGGAGCGGCTCGTGTACGGCCAGCTGCCGGCTCCGGTCGGCGGGGCGGCGAAGGCGGCGTTGACCGAGGAGATGGCCGATGCGCTGCTCGCTCACGAGGTCGCGGGCCGCGGACACGCCTTCGCGGAGCTCTTTCAGGTTCACATCGACGAGCGCGCGCTCGCGAACGAGCTGACCCGCCCCGAGTTCGGCTTCAAGGCAAAGGAAGGGAAGACGGACACGTACTTCACCCCGACCTGCGAGGTGTCCGTCGTCGGGCTGCTCGAGGCATTGCGAGCGTTCTCCGTTGCGGTCGGGGGAGCCCCGGGCGCCGCTGGTGACTTCGTCGTCTACGCCGACCTGGAGCAATGGGGCGAGCAGCTGGCGGCGCTCTACCCGCGAGAGGGCATCGAGTTCGCGGCCGAGTCGCTCCACCGCATCTTCTCGAAGCCGGAGTACCGGGTCGACGGGACCCGGTTCATCGGGATGTCGTTCCGGCTCTGGCGCGAGTTCAACAAGCTCCTGGTCTCGGCGGCTGAGAGCGTTCGCTTCTTCAGGGACGGCAAGTACGAGGCTTCGCTCGACGAGTACGTCCGCGGCATCAGTCAGACGAAGGCGAAGCGCGGGACGGCGATCTGCCTTGGCCTCGCGAAGCTCCTCGACGACCACCTCAAGGATGAGGCCACCAAGCACATCTCGGGGCTCAAGGACGTTCCGCACAAGGCGCTCACCTCCGCGTTCGGCTCGCCGTCGCTCGACGGGCTTCGGGTCACGCCGGATGGTCGGTGCACGGTCGTGTACTGCCTGGACGCGCAGCAGACCCTCGACAAGCTACGCGCCTACATCGGCCTCGAGCGGGTCCACCCGACCCTCGTCCTGTTCCCGGCAGGCGCGGACGTGGCCTCGTTCGAGCAGCAGCTCGATGCGTCGCCGGCCCTTCGCCGCTGCGTACTGACGCGGCGCCTCGTGTCGCAGGAGGAGGAGTTCCTTCTCAAGTACTCGGGCCGGGGCTCCGCCTACAACGCCCACGAGGCACGCCTGAGCAAAGTCGCGAAGGGGCTCGAGGGTTCCTACCGCGACGAGTGGCAAGCGAAGAGCCGGGAGTGGGCGAACGGCCTCCGCAAGACCGGCTACCTCCTCGCTCCCATCTGGAGCCGCAAGACCGGCAGTAACACAGCCGATTTCGCGAAGGGCTACCGCTACATGTTGGCGAACGACTGCTCGCTCGATGCAGCCGTCGACACGGCCGGCGGACCCCTGAATAACGTGGAGTTCGAAAACTGCAGGCAGGCGGCGAAGAAGAACATCGATCCACCTGTGGCGTGGAAGTACGGCGACCTCCTCGGCGTGCTGACGACCGACGGCAGCCTGCTTCCGAAGGTGCCCCGGTGCTTCTTCGCGCTCCTCCAAGAGCTCAAGACGCAGTCGGCGGTGAGCAAGCTCGCCAACAGCTTCTTTTTCGCGGTGCCCGACAGCGAGATGAAGGCACCGCAGCAGCTCGAGCAGATCCTCGAAGTGCTCATCGGCATCGGGCTCGTCCGTAAGAAGAACGACCTCTACAAGGCCGTCGACCGGACGATGCTCGAGAGCCGCCGCCAGTCGGCGTCGACCTGGCTCGAGGGGGAGTGCAAGGACTCGGTCAAGACGCTCACCGACCTGTTCCCGACGCAGGCCAGCATTCTGCTGAACAACAACTACCCCACGGCCAAGCAGCAGCTGGTGACGGCGGAAAGGAAGATCCAGCAGGTGAGCTCGGACCACCTGACCGCTGACATCGACAGCCTGACCGAGAGATCGCTCAAGACGGTCGTCGCTCAGGTCCTCGACATCGAGGAGCGCATCCTCGGTGTGTGCCCGCTTGAGATAGGCGAGACGACGCTCCACTTCGACTGCTCGCCGGCGCGAATCCCGTCCTACGAGACCCGGTATTCGACGCTCTCGCTGTGGGAGCGCGTCACCTTCCTGGCGTGGCTGAAGAAGACGTTCCTGGCGACTCGGGACGAGATGATCGAGGAGATCGACCATCTGCTAGGCGAGGCGGCCACGCTCGATGAGGCCGAGGGCCACCCGTTCCCCATCGCCCCGGTCACGCTGCCGCTCAAGGCCATCAAGTCCGAGCTCGAGAACGCAGTGAAAGGGCCCGCCGCGGCAGGCACGCAGACGCGGATGGCGACGATCCCGGTCGCGTCGTACACGCTGATGATCGACCAGTACCTGGTCAACTCGCAGTACGAACACTCGTGGAAGCGCATGGACGCGCTGAAGGACCTGATCAGCAAGGAGCAGCCCGGTAGCTTCTTCGCGCAGTTCAAGAAGCTCCATGAGCAGTGGGCGAAGGCGGTCAAGGACTACAAGGCCGCCGCCTCCGCGTGGCAGTCGCTGGGCGACTTCACGGCCGACGCTCCGCAACCGGTGCAGGCCTCGCTCAACCCGCTCAAGCTCGAGGTCCAGAAGTTCCGCGGCCTCGTGGAGGGAGGCCTGAAGCAGCAGGTGCAATCGCTGATCGATCAAGTGGCAGAGACCGAGCTCTTGAAGAGCCTGGAGACCGAGGTCGTCGCGACCGCGCAAGCGGTCCAGGGGCTCCCGCAGCAGGTCACAGAGAAGCTCGACGAGCTCAAGACGGAACTTCGGCAGGTGATCCGGCAGAAGGAACTGCGCGCGCTCAACCGGGTCCTGAAGTCGAACCGGAAGCCGGCTAAGGCGGAGCCGACGCCGGCTGCGACCTTCGGGACCACGAAGGCGCGCTACGAGGCGTTCAACAGCGAGGTCTCCCAGGAGGGCGCAGGCTTCTTTGAGGGCGCTGGCAAGGACGTCCACTTCGGTCTGTGGGTCGATATCTCCGGCGACCTGGAGGCCGGCTCCTACGACGAAGACCAGCACCCGGACCACGCCGACGCGATTCGCGAGCTCAAGGAGATGAAGCTCATCCGCTCGAAGCTGGAGCTCCGATGAAAGCGCGCATCGTCGAAGCACAGGCTGACCTGTTCGAGATCGGCGTCCTCTCGCAGACGGCAGGGGTCGAGAGCGTTCCCATGGAACGGCTCCTGGCTGATCCGTCGGGGCCTCCCCTCGTCGTCGTCGGTGGGTTGCTGGATGCCGAGCGCCTCGTCGACATGCGCAAGCTATCGTCCGCGCTCGCGCGGTCGCGGGTCGCCGTCATCGTCGTGCCGCCGTTCACGGATCTGGACCTCGGCCGCTACTTCGAGACGCCGGTCCAGCTGGGAGCCCGACGCCGCGCCGCGGATTCGGCTGCTCGCATCACCGACGGTGCGCTCGAGGAGGTCCTCGGCGGAGAGGTGAAGGTCCGGTCGGACCACTTCTTCGACACAGTGCTCGGCGCAGGCGTGCTCGCCGTGGATGCCCAGAACAAGCCCGTGCTCCTCCGGTACCAGGCGACCAACACCGCGGGTCCGGTGTTCTTCTCCGCGCTCCAGCTGCTTACCTACACGGCGCTGACCGACGAGGCGCATCGCCAGAGCCTGCTTGGGCACCTCTTGTCGTGGACTCCGTCGATCACGGCGGAGGCCAGGGAGATCGCACGGCAGCCGTCGAGCCCGCCGAAGGCCGAGGCAGTCGGCGAAGGGGTACTCGTCCCCGTTGTGCTGCTCCTTGCGGCCGGCGGCCCACAGACAGCAGAGCTCCTGCGATCTCGAGCCGGAGCGCTCCTTGGGGTGGCCCTGAGCGCCAATGACGTCGGTCGAGCCCTCGACGAGCTCACGCGTCAGGGGCTCGCGGCCTCCGGCGCGTCGGCACCGAGCGATCGCGGGGCTCTCGTCCGGTTTCTTGAGCAGCGCGGGATGCACGCGTACCTGCGTGAGCTCGGGGCCCTGCTTGCCTCAGAGGAGACGACGACATGAAGAGCATCGAGCTGGCTCGCGCACTCGCCGCGGCAATGAGCCTGCGGCTTCCCGGCACCGCCGGGAAGATCGCCAACAAGATGCGGTACATCGACTCGAAGGCTCCGCTCTTCGTGCGTGGCGGCATCATCCGCAGCGTCGAGTCGCGCCGGTTCGATCGCGTCTACGCCGTCGGAGTTTCCTCCAAGAGCCGGAGCATGCCCGCCCTGGGCGGCATTCTCTATGGAGCTGCAGCGCTCCGTCACGACATCGTCGTGTCTGGCAACCAGGTGACGGAGGGCTTCCAGGACAGCCGCGTCGACATCAATGACATGAACTTCCTGGACGCGTCCGAGCGACTTGCATGGAAGGAGTACATCCTCGTCTACCAGCTCCTGACGGACCTGCTGGATTCGGATAGGAAACCGGATGTCATCTTCGTCGACATCCCGCTCCTTGTCCCGCGTGCCGAGCAGAGTCTCAGCCTCGCCGAGCCCGACGTCGAGGAGGAGTGGCGCGAGCTGATCGAGGTGATGGAGGCATTCTGGCAGCGGTTCCTGCCTTCGATCTATCCGAACGACCCGAACGGTCCGTTCCTCGTCTCGCTTCAGTCGCGCCGCGACCTCAACGCCGCCGTCTTGAATGCGCTCCGTGAGAAGGGACCGGCGGGTTCCCCCGAGGTGATCGGCAGCGAAGCGCTGGACCTCGTGCAAAGCGAGTGGGTGCAGCTGCGGCGAGTCGGTGTTCTCCGCTTCCTGCGTGGTGCCCTGCGCGCAGGGCACCGGACGGCCGCCTACTACTACGAAGCGCTGGGGCGCCAGATGAAGCGCTTCGAGCCTCGGACGGTCGCGAACCACGGGCTCATCGGCTTCCACATCCAGGTCGGCCTCAGAACGCCGATCTGGAAGATCGAGACCGTCGGTGCTCCGGGGCAGTGGGACTCCGAGGCCCTCGACAGGCTGGCTAGCATCACCGCCTTCCTGACGCTGAACGACAACCCGCGGATGAAGCCGCTGCCGCTCTGGTACGCCGAACAGCTCGTGATGATGCCACGCGAGGTCCTGTCCAACTACCTTCGTTCGACCCTGGGCATGCTCAAGGACCGTGCCGTTGATCGAGCCTGGCTCGAGGGCGTCGACACCATGGATGAGGAGTGAGCATGTTCCGAGACGACGACAATTACATTGGCAAGCTGGTCGGCAACACCGGGGAACCCGACAAGCTGACGATCGCGCTGCGTACGAGCTTCTCGGCGCGGCGTGGGGAGTTCGTGCGGGTCGCGCACCAGGAGCGCGAGTCGGAATCGCAGCTCGACGTGCTGGGCCGCATCGTGGGGCTCTCGCGGTCGAACATCCTGTTCAGCCCAGCACTCGGCGAAGGGATCAGTGAAGTCGAGCTGCTGCCGCAGTCGCGGCTCTCGGGCGAGACTGTGTACGCGACGCTCGAGCTGGTCGGCTACAAGGATCCGTTCACCGGCGAGATCCGGATACCCCGACGGCCTCTGACGCCGGGGACGAAGGTCTACGGAGTCGACTACGCGTTCCTCACGAGCTTCTACGAGTTTTCCGAGGACACCAGCATCCATCTGGGCAACCTCGTCGGCTACGAGAAGGGCGAGAACATTGTCCCGGTCTTCCTCGACGCGAACACCTTGGTGACCGAGCACCTCGCCGTGCTTGCGATGACCGGCTCGGGGAAGAGCTACACCGTCGGGCGCGTCATCGAGCGGCTGGTCTCGCAGCTCAACGCGTCGGTCGTGGTCTTCGACCCGCACGGCGAGTACGGCAAGGCCTTCCGAACCGGCAAGCTCAACTTCAACGACCGGCTCGACAAGGTCGAGGATCCTCGGGACCGGCAGAAGCTCGCGGAGACCCAAGATGCCCTCCAGCAGCTGCAGGACCGCGGGGGCGGCATCAAGGTCTACACGCCGCAGCTGCGGAGCTTCGACGAGAAGTACGCGGGGAAGAACATGCGCCTCGCTCTTCAGCTCGACCACTTCGACGTGGACGAGTTCTCTGGTGTGCTCCCTGGACTGACGGAGCCGCAGCAGCGCGTGCTCGACGTCGCGCTCCGCTACTGGAAGGAGAACATCGACGAGCCTCGCGACATCCAGGAGCTCTTCGCGGTCCTCGATGATCTCGACCGCCTGAAGGAGTGGGTGACGGAGTCCGGCAGCCAGGGTGAGGCCAACGCACTCCGCGGGGGGAGCGCCAACATCGCCGCCATCCGCCTTCGGCGCATGATCAACGAGGCCCAGAGCTTCTACTCGCGCGCGGCCGGTGATCCGTTCGACGTCTACGAGATGGTCGGCGACGACAATGCCGAGGCCGGACGGCTCTGCATCATCGACCTCCAAGGGCTCTCGAACACGGCGCGGCAGGTCATCGTCGCGCTCATCTCGAGTGAGCTGATGAAGGCGGCGGCCGACAAGCAGCGCCCGACCCGACCGGTGTTCATTGTCTACGAGGAGGGGCATAACTTCGCGCCCGCCGGCGAGGCTGCAATCTCGAAGAACATCATCAAGCGCATCGCGGCCGAGGGCCGGAAGTTCGGCGTGGGCTTCGCCATCGTCAGCCAGCGCCCGAGCAAGCTCGACTCCGACGTGACGAGTCAGTGCAACACCATCGTTGCGATGCGCATCAAGAACCCGGACGACCAGCGGTTCATTCAGAAGACCTCCGACTACTTCTCTGCAGCGGACCTGGCGGAGCTCCCGACGCTGTCGACCGGTGAGGCGCTGATCTGCGGACGGGCGATCATCGCGCCGCTCGTCGTGAAGGTCGGCACCAAGGCGCTCGTCCACGGCGGTGAGTCACCGCGCGTGTGCGAGCGCTGGGGGAGGTCGGGAGGATGATGGATGACCGCTCCACATCACCGGCGGACCTGGTGTTCGACGGGCTCACCAACCGCGAACTGCTGGTCGAGCACTTCCCGATGCTGCTGTCGGGGATCCCGGACATCGGGCTCACGGTGCACTCGCACTTCCTCACGGTCCTGGCCACCGCAGGGCAGTCGCAGGGCTACTCCGCCGTGGCGGAGTGCCCGATCTGGTGGGCCCGCGACAACGGCCTCGGGGACGTGCGCGCGGACTCCGTGTGGTTCGAGAAGCACTCGGGCGAAGCCTCGCTCGCGTTCGAATTCGAGAGGTTCGAGCGCGGTGACGAGGGGAAGCTGCGGGGCAAGGTCGAGAACCTCGCGATCGCGTCGACCGCGTCCCCGAACTTGAAGCTGTGTGTCCTGATCTACTGGGTGCGCAGCGGCTCGGCTCCACGCAGCATGGACGCCATCATTGCAACTTACCGCGAAGGGTTCAGGCGTCGTGGCAGTGACGTGGATCCGGCACGGACACCGTTGATGATCATCAAGTGTGTCATGCGCCCCGCTCCCGATTCTGGGCGTCTCGTGTTCGGCGAGTTCCTGCGCGACGAGCGCAATGAGCGGCTCGCCTTGGGGAGGGCGTAGTCGTGGCGCTGATCGTGTTCCGCGGCGAACCCAGCGAGGAGCTGGGCGATCGGTTTCGCTTGCTAGCCGAGCTCGGCAAAGGGAGCTTCGGCGAGGTGTGGCAGGCGCGGAGACTGAAGGATGGTGCCACGGTCGCGATCAAGATTCCGAAAGATCAGGAGAAGGGTGAGGAGGTGCTTCGCAAGGAGTCAGACATCATCAGGGAAATCCGTCACCCGAACATCGTTCGCGTCCACGGCTTCCACAACATCAGCGAGCTCTTCGTGATCGAGATGGAGTTCGTCGATGGCTACGACCTGGCGAAGGTCCTCGACAGCGTCAGTACGCGGGCGCCGCTCACCTTCGAACAGATACTGGAGTGGACGATGCAGATCCTTGACGGTCTTGCTGCCGTCCACGCCGCGAACATCTCGCACAACGACCTGAAGCCGCAGAACATCCTCGTCGACAAGGCGTCCGGGGCAGCGAAGATCACCGACTTCGGGTCGAGCCGCCGGCTCGAGGATGTGTGGGTTTGGACCAAGCGCCACGGCACGGAGGCGTACATGGCCCCGGAGGTGGCGCTCGAGGGGAAGCGCGCCCGGGACGTCAGCGACATCTACTCGATCGGCGTTCTCCTCTACGAGATGGCCACGGGACGGTTGCCCTACTCGAGCCCGCATCAGCTGCTGACCGGCGTGCAGATCGCCAAGCCTCGTGAGGTGAACCGCGATGTGCCTGCCGATCTCGAGGACGTAATCCTTCGCGCGATGGCGTGGCGGCCCGAGAATCGTTTTCAGAACTGCGGGTCGATGCGCGCCGCCGTGCAAGCATGCCTTGACCGGTTGCGCGCCGAGGCGGCGACGGCGGCCGTGCCGGCTCGCTCGGAGCCCAGCCAGCTCGGCTTCCAGCCGCCCTCGTCGAGTCCGCTCTACTACCTCGAACTGGCCAAGCAGCGGCTCGCCGAGGGCGATGCTCAAGGTGCCCTGGAGGCGGCGGAGGCCGCTGTCGATCGGAGCGACGGTCATCCTCAGTACCTGCGGATGCTTGGCGGCATCTGTATGCGACTGGGGTACGACCGCAAAGCAGCCGAAGCGTACGAGCAGCTGCTCGTTGCCTTCAATCGTGGCTACCCGGTCGAGGGACAGCAGCGACGCGACGTGCTCGAGCGACTCGGTCAGCTGTACACCAGCCTCCAGCGGTACGGCGACGCGGTGGCGATCTACGAGCGCCTTGTGGACGCCGTCAACCGGCCGTACTCGCGATTCCGGCTCGCCGTCGCGGCGGGACTTGATGGCGATTACGGGCGCGCGATCCAGCTGCTCGAGACCGTTCGAGCGGAGCGGCAGGATGCCGTCGTCGTCTACTCCAAGCTCGGGTGGGCGCACGCCCTCAACGGGAACGATCGCCTCGCTCTCAGCTTCTACAACCAGGCCCTGGCACTTGACGCCTTCGACCTGTTCAGTCTCTTCGAGCTCGGGAAGTACTACTTCATGGTCGGTGATCGGCGACGCGCCCGCGAGTATTTTGAGCGAGTCATGGACGCGGACAAACAGGGCTTCTACGGCGACCGCGTCCGCGAGCTCACGAGCCCGACAGCCTGAGCTCCGCCCACAGATCGCGCTGGTCCTGTGCCTGGCGGCTGATCGAACGGCAGAAAGGGGCTGGATGAGGTTCCCCTCGTAGCGTGAAGGCCGTAGTTGCAGGGGAAGTTGGGTCTGGCAGAGAAGGCCAGCGGTACGACGCGGAGTTCCGCGACGGGGCCGTGCGGATTGTCTCCGAGACCGGGAAGACGGTCCCCTAGGTCGCCAGGGACCTGGGGATCAATGCGACCACCCTGGGCAGCTGGGTCGCACGGGCCTGCCGTGCCGGCACTGCCGGGGCGGCCACTGGAAGCGAGGAACTGGCCCGACTGCGCCAGGAGACGCGCAGTCGCCCGTCGCTGATTTGAGTGAGAAGATTCACGACGTTCCCGCACAGTTGGCATACTCTAAGGATGATCTGCCCGGGGCCGACGATGAGGTATATGGGTCTGGTGCAGGTTCGGGTGACAGATTCGGTCACGCGGCCTGGAGGGCCTGTGGTCATGACGGTCTCGAATTCGATGGGGGTCAGCCGGCCGAGCGAGGCTTGTCGGCGGCGTCGGTGGTAGGTCTGCTCAATCCAGGTCACGATCGCGATTCGCAGTTCTTCGCGGGTGGCCCAGGTCCGGCGGTCGAGGACGTTCTTCTACAGCTGGCTGAAGAAGGACCTTCCCTATCGAGTCGGCCATTCGGTGGCGGTCGAGAGCCCGGACGAACTTCCGCGAGCAACTGAGATCCGCGATCGCTGTGCAGAATTCAGCCGTCGACGTTTCCACGCCTGGCCGCGGCGTTGTCCAGAGCGGTCACCGCCAGGCGGGACGTCACCCGCCCGTCGATGGAGTAACCCACGATCCTGTTGCTGAAAACGTCCTTGATTGCGCAGAGGCAGAGCTTGCCTTCGCCGGTGGCCTGCTCGGTGATGTCGGCGAGCCAAAGGCGGTTCGCGCAGGCTGCGGTGAAGTCACGGCGGACCAGGTCGTCGTGCACGGGCAGGGTGGCCTTCTTTCCCTTGCCGCACTTCTTGCCGAACACGCTCCACCATCGGTTGTCCCGGCAGATCCGCCAGGCAGTCCGGTCCGTCATCGCGTCGAACAGCAGCTCGCGCGATACGCCTCCTCCAGCACGGCATCGCTCACCGGCTGGTCCAGCCAGCGGTAGTAGGGCTGTCTGGCGAGCTTCAGCACCCGACACGCAACCGTGACGGGCACCCCGTCCCCGGCCAGCTCCTTCACGAGCGGGTAGATCCTTTTCCCGGCAGATGCGACTGCGACAGATAGGCCGCGGCCCGCCGCAAATTCTCGTTCTCCTGCTCCAGCAGCTTGATCCGCCGACGCGCTTCCCGAAGCTCGGGACTATTCTGACCGGTGACCCTGACTCGGTTCCGCCTTCGATGTCCGCGCCACGCATCCACTTCCACAACGTCATCGGATGGACTCCGAAGTCGGTGGCTACCTGCTCGACCGTCACACCTGGCCCGCGGATCCTCGCGACCCGCACGACGTCCTGGCGGAATTCCTCCGGATAAGGCTTGGGTACAGCGACATCCTTCCCACCCGCCCCACAGGGCGCGCCAGTTCAGATGTCACCTGATTGTGCGGCGGCCCCCGGCAGGACTCGAACTTGCGGCCAAGCGCTTAGAAGGCACCTGCTCTGTTCATTCATCCAGGGTGCCAGTATGTCCCGGTTTAGTGAATGTTGTGCAGCGAATGCTGCTTCCAGGGGTAGTTCGCCGACGGCAGACGTATTGAGCGGCAACGGACTGGATTAGTTCGGCTGCTTCAAGTGAACCTAGGTGTAGGCGAGTTAGCCGCGGGTGTGTGTCGTCGGTATGGAGCGACGCGGCAAATCCCGAAGGGGTTTATGGGCGGGCCCCTGCCTTTGTAGCACGAGATCCCCGGTTACCGAAACCGGGGATCGTGTGGACGATTGTTGTTGTCGAGCGATCCTCGTGCGACAGATCCCCTTGTCCCGTCTCATTAGATCTTGCCGTGACAGGGCCGCTGACCTGGGGGGTGACAGGTTGGGTTGCGACTCAGAGCGCGGAGGCCGCGGGCGTCGGGAGGGGCTGAGCACGGCGGCGTGTGCGCGTCTCATCGATCATGGCGGGACCGGTGGTTCCTGAGCTGGGCATTGTCAGGATGGTGAGACGCCCTGCTCCAGGATTCGCAGTGAAGGTGGCAGTTTCCGGACCAATTCCGACGCGAGCTGGGTCTGATCAACGCCGAAACGGCGTGCTGCCTCCGCGGGCAGCTGGGGATGGTCTCGCCAGTGCGGGGAGGCGAACAGGCCGGTGAGCACGATGACTTCGGGGTAGGTAGCCACCTCGATCCGGTGCTCCGAGGGACGGTGGGGATCACCGAACGGGTCCTCGCCCAGCACTGCGAGTCGGCGGTTCCACCTCTGCCGAAGAGGCTCTCCGCTTCTCTCGCCGGTGAACCACCTGGTCAGGCGGTCGCGGGCGTCGATGAAGGCCAGCGCGATGAAGGGATGGGTGCCGCGGCGGACGATCCGGTGATGCTGGAGGTTGGCCCGCAGAACCTCAGGCAGTCGCGTCAGATCGTGTTGCTCCTCCCCGAGGAGCCAGCGGCTGTGGCGGTGGCAGACACCTTCATGGTGCGGGGTGCTGCGGACTACGAGCCCGTGGACGTGCCGCCGGGCCATGCAGAGGCGGCAGGCCGGACGCCTCCGTGGCTCGATGGCGGACCGATGGTGTCGAAGCAGGTCACCGATCGAGCCGAGCGGCGGCATCGCGTGGACCAGGGATGACGGGTGCCGGCCGGTCAAGACGGCGAGCCGTCGCAGTGCGTCTGGGGTCCAGTAGCCGACCCGGTTGTCGCCTCGGCGGTGTTGGCGGGACGGGCCGACCAGGTGCGAGAGGTAGCCGATGGTGAGGTGGTTGGCATCGGCGAGGCGGTTCAGATAGGAGCCGATGGTCTCGTGATGGACGGGCGGCGGCGCGAGGGGCAGGGTCCGCGGCCGGGTGGTCATGCGACGTATTTCGTGCCGCGTCTGCGGCGCCGACGCGCGCGGGGGATGTTCTGTTGTTCGGCGCTCTCGTCCAGGTCGACCCGCTCCAGCGAGGCTTTGGTGATCCTCTCGCTGCCGTCAAGGAGGGCGTCCAGCGCGGCTTCCCGGACGAGGTGGGACAGGCTGCCGATCATTCCCCCGGTGCGGTCGTGCAGGTAGGAGCTCAGGTCCAGCAAGGTCCCCGGCCGGTGCGCTCGCAGCCGCAGGGACTCCTCCAAAGTCGCCACGAGGGAACGCCAGGAGCCGCGTTGTTCCTCGGTCTTGTGGCGGAACGCGCTGGTGGGAATGAGCGTGTAGCGGCTGGCGATCTGCCCGCCGCGGCGTCCGGAGAACAGTCCGGTGCCCTCGACGTCGACGCCGGCCAGGACGAACGTCGCGGGGATGCGCTCGGACAGGTACTTGATCTGGTCGGATGCCTCGGCGCCCACCCGCGTACCGATGTCGAGATTGTGCAGCTCGTCGATGAGCACGAGACGGCAGCCAAGGGTGCAGAGCAGGTCGCAGACCTTGTTGGTGACTTCGACCTGGCTGAACCGCGAGGGCAACGGCAGGCCGATGAACCGGGCGAACTCGATGGCCAGCATCTTCGGCGTCGCCGCGGGCGGGACGGTGACGTAGACGACCGGCATCGAGTCCGGCAAGATCTCGCCGCGACGCCGCCCCAACTGCTCGTAGTTCTTGCCCAATTGGGTGATGGCGGTCGTCTTCCCGGTCCCGGCGGGGCCCGAGACGATCAGTCCGCGACGGGCGGAGTGCTGGTGCCGGTTGAGCAGGATGCGCTTGCGGCCGGTCGCGGTGACGTGGCGGATCGTCGGCGTGGAGACGATGACGAGTTGCGCGTGGTAGTCCTCCAGGGCCTGGTCGTAGGCGGTTCGCTCCGCCTCGGGGAGCCGCTGCAGGGCCGCGGGCGCCAAGACGGCCGGCGGGGTGGTGGCCTCCGCGGTGAAGGCGGTCCAGCCCTCCTTGGTCGTCAGCGGATGGTCGACTTCTTCCGGATCGAGGAAGTGCGTCATCAGCGACTCCCGTCGGTGAAGGCATCGAACACCCCGAACGGGATGACCTGGGCGATGTCTCCTTCGCCGTCAGGTTTCTCGTCCGTCTCCGGATCGGGTTCGCGCCGTGCCTGCGGCAGCGCGGGGACGGCCGTTGCCGCCTTGGTGCGGGCGGCGATGCGCCGGTCGGGCCCGTTCCCGGCGCGGGTCAGCAGGTCGTCGATGACGACGGCGATGGCGTCCTCGTCGGTGTCGTCGGCGCCCTTGGCAGCCAGCACGGCTCGGGCATGGCGCCAGGTGAAGTCGGCGAACGGCGCGGAGACCGTGCCCAGCCGGGTCCAGGGAACGGTGATCCAGCCTCCGGCCCGGGTGTCGCGTACCCAGACATGGGAGAGGTCGTAGGGGTCGTAATGGACCTCCCAGAGGTTGCCCTTGGTGTCCACTCCGGACGGCTGGCGCCGATAGGAGCCCAACTCCCGGCAGTCGTAGGTGCGGTAGTCGAGCGTGATGCCGTAGTCGTTGATCTTGCGCCACTCGACGGGCAGCAACTCGATGTAGTCATCCCCGCCGAGACAGACCGGCAGGTAGCCGGTGCGGGAGACCAGCATGGCGTAGACCTCGTTCGGCGAGAGGGCCTTGCCCGGCAGGAACGGACTGCGCAGAGCGTCATGCGGGCGGGTCTGCCACCGGGCGACAACCCACTCGTGGAAGAGGTCGGCGAGTTCCGCGATCGTCCAGACCGCCTGGACGTCCCGGCCGCGCCGGGTGGTGTCGGAGCCGACATATCCGGCAACGTGCTGGCAGAACATCGAGTTGATCGACTCAAAAGTCCGTTCCACGACACCCTTGTCCGTCGGCGTGGCCGGCCGGCCGTGCGGGCTGGAAGGACATGCCCAGCGAACGGCAGGCCGCGACGAACGTGTCCGAGACGAACACCTTGCCCCGGTCCACGATGATGGTGTCTGGGACGATCACCGGACGTGCCGCAGCGTGCTCCAAGCGGGCATCAACACTCATCAACCGGGCGTGCGGGATCAGCGAGGCCGACATTCGCAGGGCGTCCGACCAGCCAGGCCGCATCGGCTCAGGCACCAGCATCCGCGCCAGCAGCAGCGCGGCGTCCACGGCCTTCGTTCCGGCCGGCCGCAGGATCGCCGCGCAGATGGTGCGAGAGGCGACATCCACCGCGATCGTGAGCTCAACTCGCCCGGTCACGCCGTCGTCCAGGACGGCCAGGACATCCAGTGGGGTGGTGTCGATCTGCACCACCTGAGGTTCCCCCGAGATGCGGAGGAGGTTGACAGAGGGTCAGATGGGACTCATGAGAGGAACATTGACCATGGCCGCGCCCAGGAAGTACTCGT
>NZ_JBIVXW010000078.1:0-45166 GCF_044769405.1 Streptomyces sp. NPDC090442 | reverse complement strand
GGCTGCACACCTACAATCACCACCGCGGACACACCGCGCTCAAGGGACAACCACCCGCCAGCCGCGTCCCCAACCTCACAGGGCAATACACCTAGGGCCACGACATCGGACGCGGTTCCGTGCACCGGCGAGAGCACGAACTGGCGGGAGTCCTGGGCCAGCTTCGTCGTCACGCCGTCCGCGTACCGGGTCCACCGCACGGTGTTCTGGGCGTCGACGGAGAGGAAGCCGGTGCGGCCCGCGCTGACGATCTCGGAACCGGCGGCGATCTTCAGCGCCGGGTCGGGGGCGGTGGTCGCGGAGGCGGCGGGGGTGGCGGCGACGGCTGGCGCGACGAGAGGGCCGGCGGTGACCGCCAGGGCCAACGCGACGGCCCCGGTCACGAGTTGGCGCGAACGGCCGGCCGACCCCGGAGTGCGGGGCCGACGAGGTATGGCGGACTGGGGCATCTGCCCTCCTGGCAAAGCGTGGTGCGGGCCGGAGGGCGGCCGGAAGGACACGAATCCCCCAAGCCGATGGAATTCGCTCCCCCATGCCGATTCGCGTAAATCCTACCAATGGGTAGTTCGCGGGCGCTTTCCCTTTTTTCACCCCTGGAGCTGGGATGTCTCGCCCCTACGGGCCCGCACGCGTGCGTCCCGCGGCACTACGGGCGACCGCGGGTCGGCCCGATGAACTCCCCGGACCGGCCCGCCCGTTCGCCGCCCCTCAGACCGGCGAGGCCACCGGCGCGTCCAGGGCCGCCCGCCACTCCCGGACGGCGCCGGCGTCCACCGGGCCACTCCAGCCGCCGGGGCGGGCCGCGCCCCCGATGTGGAAGGCGTCCAGCCCGGCCGCCCGCAGCTCCGACAGGTGCCCCAACCGGAGCCCGCCGCCCACCAAGATCCGCGGCGCGTACCCGGGGTCGTCGGCCGCGGTGCGCGCCTGCTCGGCGATCAGCGTCGCCAGCCCCGCGCCGACGCCCTCCGCGGCGCCCGCGGTCAGATAGGTGTCCAGCCCGGACGGGCCGGCGAGGCCCGCCAGTTCGCGGCGGAGCGCGTCACGGTCGGCGGCCCGGTCGACGGCCCGGTGGAAGGTCCACCGACACCCGTCGATCGCCCCGGCCAGCGCCCGCACCGCGGCCAGGTCCGGCCGCCCGTCCGGCGTCAGGAAGCCCAGGACGAACTCCTCGGCGCCCTCGGCCCGCAGCGCCATCGCCTGCGCGCACAGCGCGTCCACGTCGCCCGCGGCGAAGCCGTCGGCGGCGCGCAGCATCACCCGCAGCGGGATGTCGACGGCCGCCCGGATCGCGGCGAACGTGGTGCGCGACGGCGTCAGCCCGTCCGCGGCCATGTCCGCGACCAGTTCCAGGCGGTCGGCACCGCCGGCCTGCGCGGCGACCGCGTCCTCGGGACCGAGCGCGATCACCTCCAGGAGCGCGCGCTGATTCATACGACCCAACCTTCCGATGACGAACGACGTGGCAAGAGCGCGCGGGGCGCGGGCCCGGGGCGGCGCCCGCCCCACACCCCACAACAGGTCTAGTCCAATACCCAGCCTAAGCGCTCACCCCTCGCCGCACCGCCACGCACCCCGCAACGCGACGAAAAACCACCCTTCCCCTCCCCTCCCGCCCTCCCGAAACCACTCAATGAAGGGAGTGTGAATCAGCACCCACTTGGGTAACACGCCTTTCCTGTAAGGGCGTTGCACCCATCCGCCGCCCGCCCGCGCCCCGAGGACGGAGAGGCCGAATGCCCGACCTTGCAACTGTTTCCACCGAAATAGCCCCATATCTCGTCATAGCGGCCAACAGTCTGGGCACCTCCGTCCTCACCGCCGCCCAGGACCGGATCGCCGAACGCACCGTGGCCGCCGGCGAGGGCTTTTTCCGCCGCCTGCTACACCGCCGCGACGCCGCCCTCGGCGACGACCCCGCGCGGCCGCTCCTCGACACCGACCGCGCCGACGCCCTCGACCGCCTGCTGGCCACCCTCGACGACGCCGACCGCCGGCTGCTCGCCACCGCCCTGACCGCCTGGCTCGACTCCCCCGAGCGCGACGCCGACGGCTTCCGCCGGCACGTCGCCCAACTCACCGCCGACGGACCGCGGATCACCTACAACAACCCCACCGCGACCGGCCAGGGCTCCATCGCCGCCGGCGAGATCCACGGCACCATCAACATGGGAGGCGGCCCCCAGACCCGGGACGACGCATGAGTACCCGGCGACCGCCCCGCCCGCCCCAGGGGTCCACCCACAACAACGCCACCAGCCACGGTGATCACTCCATCGCCGCCGGCAACATCCGCAACGTCGTCATCCGTTGGGCCCTGCAACACCCCAGCGCCCGTTGGCTGCCCCTGCTGCTGGCCTGCGCCGCCCTGCTCCTCGCCGGCACCACCTGGCCGGACGGCCCGGCCACCCAGTACGTCCTGTGGGGCGTCCTGGTCGCCCTCTCCCTGGCCACCGCCGCCGCCCGCGTCCTCGTCCAACGCCCCCGCGACGCCCGGATCGTGGCCGCCCTCTCCCTCGTCTCCGTCCTGGCCACCGTCGGCGGCTGGCTGGCCTTCCGGAACGTGGCCACCCATGGCGAGCTCGACGTGACGGGCAAGATCACACTCCAGGGCCGACAACCCCTGGACGACACCGCCCACCGCGCCATCACCCTGCGCCTGGAACCCGCCGCCCTCAAGGGGAGCCGCAACGCCCTCCGCCTCACCCTCGCCATCGAGGACCAGGACTCCGCCGGCCCGACCTGCGTCCCGGACTCCTCCGCCACCGCCTCACTGATCAGCTCCGGCGTGCCCTCCCAGCAGCAGAGCGTCACCCCCGGCGGCACCGCCGACTTCGACCTGGGCGCGCAGGCCGACGCCGTAAGGATCGAGGTCACGCTGACCACCGGCCCCGGTTGCCGGATGAACGTCCGACCCACGCAGGTCACGCTCCACGACCGGTGAACCACCGCACGCACGAGAAACGGGGACCCATGCACTTCCGCACCACCAGCATCGCGGCCGCGCTCGCGCTCACCGCGCTCACCGCCACCGCGTGCAGTTCCAGCGAGCCCGCTTCGCTCTTCGCCTCCGGAAAGGTCCTGGTGGGCGTGAAAAGCGATCAGCCCGGCACCGGATACTTCCCGGACGGCTACAACCCGTCCGGATTCGACATCACCCTCGCCCGGCACATACTCAAGACCGTCGACGCGGAACCGGATTTCAGCGCCGTCCCCTCCGAGGACCGGCTCACCGTGCTCACGGGGAAGAAGAAGGACCTGATCATCGCGACCTTCTCCATCACCCCCGACCGCATGAAACAACTCGACTTCGCGGGCCCCTACGCCAATACCCGGCAGGGAATCATGGTCCGCAGGAACGACCACCGCATCACCAAACCCTCCGACGTCATCGGCAAACGCGTCTGCGCCTGGCCCGGCACCACCTCGTACAACACCCTCAACGGCCCGGAGGGCGCGGGCATGAAGGTCTACCAGTCGCAGACCGCCCAGGGCTGCATCACCGACCTGCTGAACAAGACCGCCGACGCCGTCTCCACCGACCAGATGATCCTCTACGGATTCACCCAGGAACACCACGACCTCAAGGTCATCCCCAACATCACCTACGGGCCCTTCAACCAATACGGCATCGCGATGGACAAGGGCCACCACGCCGACTGCATCAAAATCCGTGACGCGCTGAAGGATTACGTCTCGGGCAGCAGTTGGAGCCAGGACTTCTCCACCACCCTCCCGTCCATTCCGAACGCCGACCCCGATTGGGAGGGCCACTACAAGCCCCGCACGGCCAACATCGACGCCCTCTCCTGCCGCGCCAAACCCGCCTTCTGACCGGGCACAATGACGCCCATGACCGACCCCCGCCCCGCCCTGGCCGCCCGTTGGGCGGCCACCGTCGCGCAGGCCCGCGACGCCGCCCAGGAAGGCCCCGACCCCGCCCCGTACGCGGACAACCTGCTGCGCCGCTGGGCCGAGCCACAGCGCCGGTACCACACCACCGACCACCTCGTCGCCGTCCTCGACCGGATCGACGAACTCGCCGCGCACGCCGAGGACTTGCCCACCGTCCAGTTGGCGGCCTGGTTCCACGACGCCGTCTACCGGCCCGACCGCTCCGAGAACGAGGAACGCAGTGCCGCCCTCGCCGAACGCGCCCTCCCCGAACTGGGCGTCGACGCGGCCCGCACCGCCGAGGTGGCCCGCCTCGTCCGCCTCACCGTCACCCACGACCCGGCGCCCGAGGACCGCAACGGCGCGGTGCTGTGCGACGCCGACCTGGCCGTCCTGGCCGGCGGCCCCGACGCGTACGCCGCCTATGCCGCCGCTGTCCGCGCCGAGTACGGCTTCGTCCCCGACCCGGACTTCCGGGCCGGCCGCGCCGCCGTGCTCCGCCAACTCCTCGCGCTCCCCCGCCTGTTCCGCACCCCGCAGGCGCACGACCAGTGGGAGGGACCGGCCCGCCACAACCTGGCGACCGAACTCGCCCTCCTGAAGAGCGGCGGCGCCCCTGTTACCGGCGACGGCGGCTGACCGGGGCGGGAGGGCACTCTCCACCACGTGGCGAACGCCACCCCGCGAACGGGAATGCCGCCCCGCGCCGGCACCGTTGTCACCTGTCATGCCAGCACCATCCGTCCCCCCTCCCCGCACCCGCCTCCCCATCGCCGTATACGTCCTCGGCCTGTCCGTATTCGCCCTGGGTACCAGCGAGTTCATGCTCTCCGGCATCCTCCAGCCGCTCGCCCGTGACCTGCGGGTCTCCATCCCGCAGGCCGGACTGCTGGTCTCCGCGTTCGCCATCGGGATGGTGGTCGGCGCCCCCGTGCTGGCCGCCGCGACGCTCCGCCTGCCGCGCCGCACCACCCTGATATCCCTGCTCGCCGTCTTCGGCCTCGGCCAGGCAGCGGGCGCGCTGGCACCCTCCTACGGCGTGCTCTTCGCCTCCCGTGTGGTCAGCGCGCTGGCCTGCGCCGGTTTCTGGGCGGTGGGCGCGGCCGTGGCCGTCTCGCTCGTCCCGGTCACCGCCCGGGCCCGCGCCATGGCCGTCATGGTCGGCGGCCTGAGCATCGCCAACATCGCCGGCGTGCCGGCCGGCGCCCTGCTCGGCCAGCACGCCGGCTGGCGCTCCGCCTTCTGGGCGGTGGCCGCGCTCTCCGTGATCGGCCTCGTCGGCGTCATCGCCCTGGTGCCGCGCACGGAGGTGCCGACCGGCGAGGACCGCCCGCAGCTCCGCCGCGAGCTGACCATCTACAAGGACAAGCAGGTCTGGCTGGCGCTGATCGCCACCGCCATGAACGGCGCCGCGGTCTTCGCCCTCTTCTCGTACCTCTCCCCGCTGCTGACCGAGACCGCCGGCCTCGCCGAGAGCTGGGTCCCGACGGTGCTCGCCCTGTTCGGCGTCGGCGCGCTGATCGGTACGTTCATCGGCGGCCGGATCGCCGACGCGCACCTCTTCGGCACGCTCTTCACCGGCATCTCGGCCTCCACCCTCGTCCTCGCCGTCCTGGCGCTGACCGCGCACAGCCCGGCCGCCGCGGTGGCCCTCGCCCTGATGCTCGGCGTCACGGCGTTCACCACGGCCCCGGCGCTCAACGCCCGGATGTTCAACGTGGCGAACGCGGCCCCGACCCTCGCCGGCGCCACCACCACCGCCGCGTTCAACATCGGCAACACCCTCGGCCCCTGGCTGGGCGGCCTGGCGATCAGCGCCGGCTGGGGCTACCCGTCCGTCGCCTGGACCGGCGCCGCCCTCGCCGCCGTCGCCGTCCTGACCACCGCCGTCGCCTACCGCCTCCACCGGGCCACGGGGCGCTCGCGGGTCGTGGCGTCGTCCGCGGGGGGCGTTGGGGCTTCGGGGGCGGGGGGTGGGGCGTCGGGCACGGCCGCCACCGCTCGCCGCAGGGCCCCCTCCCCCTCCGGCAGCGGGGCCCCCTCCCCCACCTCCACCACCGCTGAGGCAGCGGACAACCGCTGACGGTCCCGCTGCCTCCCCGGTCCGGCCGCTACGCGCGGCGGCCGGACCGGCTCACTTCTTCAGGTACTTCCGCACGCTCAGCACCACGACGCAGGCGCCGATGACGGACGCCGCCAAGGCGCCCACAACAACGACGCTCCCGGCGCCCGTCGCTATCGCACGCAGGCATCCCACGATTCCGGCGATCGCGAACCCGACCCCCAGCACCAACGGACGGTTCCCCGAGGGTCTGACGAAGTCGATCAACGCCGACTTCACACCGTTGACCAACCTCTCGTCGTCTCTCCAGCGGCCCTTCCCGCCGCCACGCCCCGCACCAGGACCGTTCTGTGCGTCTCCCACGACGCCTCCCCCTCTCTCCGACTGCTCGCCCGGTTACCGCCCCAGCCCTGCGGCCGGCCTCTCCTTGCCCGCGACCGCGACGGCACGGAACGACCCCGCGAACGCCACGGCCGCCCCCTCCCCCAATCCCCACAAGCACTCGCCGAGCAACCACTCCACCGCCCCACCACGCGCCCTGCTCCACAGGCACCCCACGGACGCTCCCAAGCCCGGCCCGTCACATGCACGCGCCATCACCCAACGCGCCGCCCCTTCGGGCGACGCAGGCCCGCATCCGTGAGCCGACGGACCAGCTCCTTGGAGCCGATCTCCAACGCCCCCGCCCGCACGGCATCGGCGTACCGCTCGGCCGGCAGGTCGTAGTGGTCGCGCTCGAAGGCGCGCCGCGGCGCGCCTATCGACGCCGCGAAGCGGTGCAGCTCGTCGAACGACCGGTCACTCACCAGGTGCGACCACATACGACCGTGCCCCGGCCAGATCGGCGGGTCGATGTAGAGCGTCACCTCAGTCCCCCGCCGGCGCCCGCAACCGCCCCACCGGGGCGACGGACACCGCCGTCTTCGGACACACCCAGTGCGGGTCCGGGCCCAACTCCGGCTCCACGTCGAGCGCGTGCGGATCGCCGCTCTCCGTACACACCGGGCACAGCGGCCATCGCCCGTAGCGCTCCAGCAGCGCGTCCTGTACGTCCTGCGCTATCAACCCCGCGACGAACGAGGCGCCCTCAGGCCACTGCTCCACCCACCATCGGCGATGCGTCACCGCATCCTCGACGAGCGAGACGATCTCTGCGTCCGCGACGTCGTCTGCCACCAGGTCGGCGAGCACCAGCGCCCGCGCGGCGTGCAATGCCTGTTCCAGCTCCATGACCTCATTCTCGCGCGAGCAGCCGACCGGGCCGAAGTTATCCACAGGCCGGTCGCCAACGCCGCCACGGTCCGTCCACAGGCGTCACGGAGGGTATTGACGCACCGCCAGCGCTGAAAATAGCTTTCAGCCATGAACAGTGCAGTGAAGGAAACTTTCAACGACCGCAGGCCGACTTCGACACCGCCCCCGCCGGCAGCCGCGCCGGCCCCACCCGCCCCCGCGGCGCTAGCCGCCAAGGTCCGTACGCTCGCGCCGACGATGACGCGCTCCATGCAGCGAGTGGCGGAGACGGTCGTGGGCGACCCGGCCGGCTGCGCCGCCCTCACCGTCACGGGCCTCGCCGAGCGCACCGGCACCAGCGAGGCCACCGTCGTGCGCGCCTCCCGCCTCCTCGGCTACCCGGGCTACCGCGACCTCCGCCTGGCCCTGGCCGCCCTCGCCGCGCAGCAGGCGGCCGGTAGCGCTCCCGCCGTGACGGCCGACATAGCGGTCGACGATTCCCTGATCGACGTCGTCGCCAAGTTGGCGCAGGAGGAGCGGCAGTGCCTCGCCGACACTGCTACCGCACTGGACGTGACGCAGTTGGAGGCGGCCGTCGCCGCCCTCGCCTCCGCCCGCCGGATCGACGTCTACGGAATAGGAGCCTCCAACCTCGTCGCCCAGGACCTGGTCCAAAAGCTGCTGCGCATCGGCCTGATCGCGCACGCCCACTCCGACCCGCACCTCGCCGTCACCAACGCCGTGCAGATGCGGGCGCGCGACGTGGCCATCGCGATCACCCACTCCGGCCGCACGACGGACGTCATAGAGCCGCTGCGGGTCGCCTTCGAGCACGGCGCGACGACGATCGCCATCACCGGCCGCCCGGACGGTGAGATCGCCGCCTGCGCCGACCACATCCTGACGACGTCCACAGCCCGCGAGAGCGAGCTGCGCCCCGCGGCCATGTCCTCCCGCACCAGTCAACTCCTCGTCGTCGACTGCCTCTTCATAGGCGTCGCCCAGCGCACCTACGAAACGGCCGCCCCCGCCCTCTCCGCGTCATACGAGGCCCTGGCCCACCGCCACAACCCCCGCCACTGACCGGGCCGACCCCGCCCCGTCCCACCCCGCCTCCAAGGAGCCCCCATGCCACCCACCGACCCCAACTACACAGCCCTCCGCACCCAGTTGGAGTCCCTCACCACCGAGGCGTTCCGCCCCGAACTCTCCGACATCGACCGCCGCCCGACCCTCGACATCGCCCGCCTGATGAACGACGAGGACGCCACCGTCCCCGCCGCCGTCGCCGAACGCCTCCCGGAGATCGCCGCCGCCATCGACGCCACCGCCGCCCGTATGGCCCGCGGCGGCCGCCTGATCTACGCCGGTGCCGGTACGGCCGGCCGCCTCGGCGTCCTGGACGCCAGCGAATGCCCGCCCACCTTCAACACCGCCCCCTCCGAGGTCCTCGGCCTGATCGCGGGCGGCCCCACCGCCATGGTCACCGCCGTCGAAGGCGCCGAGGACAGCAAGGAGTTGGCCGCCGGCGACCTGACCGCCCTGGCCGTCGCCGACCGCGACGTCGTCGTCGGCATCTCCGCCTCCGGCCGCACCCCCTACGCCGTCGGCGCCGTCGAGCACGCCCGCGCCATCGGCGCCCTGACCATCGGCCTGTCCTGCAACGCCGACTCCCCCCTCGCCGCGGCCGCCGAGCACGGCATCGAGATCGTCGTCGGCCCCGAGCTGATCACCGGCTCCACCCGCCTCAAGGCGGGCACGGCCCAGAAGCTGGTGCTCAACATGATCTCGACGATCACCATGATCCGCCTGGGCAAGACCTTCGGAAACCTGATGGTCGACGTCCGTGCCTCCAACGACAAGCTGCGGGCCCGCTCCCGCCGCATCGTCGCGCTCGCCACCGGGGCCTCCGACCTGGAGATCGAGGCCGCCCTCACCGAGACCGGCGGCGAGGTGAAGAACGCCATCCTCGTCCTGCTCGGCGGCGTCGACGGCCACGAGGCCGGCCGCCTCCTCGACACCTCCAGAGGCCACCTCCGTACCGCCCTCCAATCCTCGCGCACCCCCGCCCCCGGCCACCCTCACCACAACTGACGCCCAGCCCCCATCCGCCAACCCACCACCCCTCTCCTCCCGTTGACCACACAGCAAGGCACCGCCCATGACCGAAGAAAAGCACCGCGCCACCGCTGCCGCGCTCCTCCCCCTCGTAGGCGGCGCCGGCAACGTCACCTCCGTCGCCCACTGCATGACCCGCCTCCGCCTGGGCATCAGGGACCGCTCCCTGGTCCAGGACGACGCCCTCAAGGCGCTCCCCGCCGTCCTCGGCGTCGTGGAGGACGACACCTACCAGATCGTGCTCGGCCCCGGCACGGTCGCCCGAGTCACCCCCGAGCTCGACCGCCTCCTCAACGAGCCCCCGGCCCAAGCCTCCACAACCACGCCCACCCCTCCAACCACATCCGTACCCCAAGCAACCAACGGATCCGCCGCCACCGACCTAGCCTCCCGGGGCGCCGCCCTCAAGGCCCGACAGAAGGCCCGCAACGCCACCCCGGTGAAGCTGTTCCTCCGCCGCATCGCCAACATCTTCGTGCCGCTCATCCCCGCCCTCATCGGCTGCGGCATCATCGCCGGCCTCAACGGCCTGCTCACCAACGCCGGTTGGCTGCCCGCCCTGGTCCCAGCCCTGACGGCCATCGCCTCCGGCTTCATGTCCCTGATCGCGGTCTTCGTCGGCTACCACACCGCGAAGGAGTTCGGCGGCACGCCCGTCCTCGGCGGCGCCGTCGCCGCCGTCACGGTCTTCCCCGGCATCGCCCATGTCACCGCGTTCGGCCAGCAGTTGGCCCCCGGCCAAGGGGGCGTCCTCGGCGCCCTGGCCGCCGCCCTGCTCGCCACCCTGTTGGAGAAGCACTTCCGCAGACGCATCCCGGAGGCCCTGGACGTCCTCCTCACCCCCACCCTCACCGTCCTCCTCACCGGCCTGGTCACCGTCTTCGGCCTGATGTGGGCCGCAGGTGAGGTCTCCACCGCCATCGGCACCTCCGCCACCTGGCTGCTCGCCCACGGCGGCGCCATCGCCGGCTTCCTCCTCGGCGGCCTCTTCCTCCCCCTGGTGATGCTGGGCCTCCACCAGGCCCTCATCCCCATCCACACCACCCTGATCCAGCAGCAGGGCTACACGACCCTGCTCCCGATCCTCGCCATGGCCGGCGCCGGCCAAGTGGGCGCCGCCCTCGCCCTCTACGTCCGCCTCCGCCGCAACCACTCGCTGCGCACCACGATCCGCTCCGCCCTCCCCGCCGGCTTCCTCGGCGTCGGCGAGCCCCTGATCTACGGCGTCTCGCTCCCCCTCGGCCGCCCCTTCATCACCGCCTGCCTCGGCGGCGCGTTCGGCGGCGGCTTCATCGGCCTGTTCAACCAACTCGGCGACGCCGTCGGCGCCACCGCCATCGGCCCCTCCGGCTGGGCGCTCTTCCCGCTGGTCAAGGGCAACCACCCGCTCACCACCACGATCGCCGTCTACGCCCTCGGCCTCCTCATCGGCTACGCCGTCGGCTTCGCCGCCACCTACTTCTTCGGCCTCAGCAAACAACAGCGCACCCACCTCAACGCCCCCAGCGACCTCGACGTGTTCAACGGCCTCAACACCCCCACCAGCGAACCGGCCGCACCCCAGGACACCGACGCAAGCGCCCACGGCGCCATGCGGCCCACCGCCCCCGAAGCCCGAACCACGGCGCTCAAGGGCACCGGATAACCGCCCAACCCCTCACCCCCGCACTCCGAACCAGCACCCGAAAAGCCGGCCCTCCCAGAGCCAACCCCTTCGGTACCGACCTCCCACGCCCGGCCCCTGCCATCCCGACGCCTCCCGGCCGCGCTCCTCGGACCCGACTCCTACGCGCCGGTCCCCTCTCGCCCTGCCCCCTCCGGTCCAGACGCCTCCGACCCTGCTTCCGTCGGACCGGATCCCTCCCCACCAGGTCCACGCCCGCGCCCAGCAGGTCCACGCTCGCCGCCAGGGAGTTCACCCTCCGACCCGAGAGACGCGCCCCCGCGCCCAAGCGGTGCGCTCCCCCGCCCGAGAAGCCCCCCGTCAAGTCCCCCTTTTCCCCCAGGGAGTTCACCCCCGCGCCCATGAGAACCGCTCTCCCGCTCAGGAAGCGCGCCTTCCCCGCCGAGAGAACCGCCCTCCCGTCCAGCAAGCACCCCCTCCCCGCCAAGGCGACCGCTCTCCGGCCCGGGAAGCGCGCCGCCCTCTTCACCAAGCTCGCTCACCCGCCCCAGGGGTTCGCTCCGGCAGGCGCGCCGGAGTCCTTCCACGTACCGCTCCCAGCGGCCGTCCCAGTGACCGGCCCAGCGCCGACGCCGGCGCGCCGAGCGCCCCAACTCCGCGGCCAGCAGGGCGAACCACACGCCCACCAGCATCAGATGGACGCGCTGCGGTACGCCGTGCCAACCGGGGTGGCCCAGGAGCGGACCGACGGTGAGGATCGCGGCGGGCATGGCCACGGCCAGGACGCGCGGCCCCCAGCGGCGGACCAACGGCATCGGTGGCCGCTGCACCGCGGCCGCGCGGCTCAGGCACGCCATCGAGGCGAAGAGGAAGAAGTGGGCGAAGGCGCTGGTGGCGGTGTGCCAGGGATGGACGGGCTCGCAGCCGGGCTCTAGCGAGGGGGCGCAGGTCATCGGGAGCAGCACGTCGGCCAGCGAGGAGAGGCCGAGGCCGGCCAGCGCGAGCCAGCCCGCGCGGGCCCAACGGCCGTGCCCGGCGGGCGTGCTGCGGGCGAGCAGGGCTCCCGCGATGACGAGGAGCGCGCAACCGCTCTCCAGGGCGCCGAAGAGGACCCGGAACCGCTGGTCGGCGGCGTAGAGCTCGCTGACGTAGGAGTGGCGGGGGTCGAGGCCGGTGGGGAGCCGGAACTCCAGCAGCCACCAGTTGTAGAGCAGGGCGGCGGCGCCGAAGAGGACGGCTGCCGTCGCCTCCCGGCCGGCGTAGTGGGTGGTGGGCGCGACCACGGGCTCGTAGGCGGTGCGGTCACCGGTCCGCGTGGGGTTCGGGACGTTCGGCACGGGCGGTCCTGTTCCGGGTGGGGGGCGGGGGCCTAGTGCGAAGGTTCTCCCCGGCATGGCCCTCCACGTAGGAGCGCCGGGTGGAGGCGCGCCGAGCCGCCACCCGTCAGGCCGAACCGATCCCCTGAACGCGGTATCCGACCGTGTCCGTCCACATGTTTGACGCCTCGCCAGCGCACCGGCGGAGCGCGGCTGCCGTAAGGGCCGTCAGCCGTACGGCCCGAGGGGGCCGTTGG
The DNA here is from genome assembly GCF_044769405.1 of Streptomyces sp. NPDC090442. Classification (NCBI taxonomy): domain Bacteria; kingdom Bacillati; phylum Actinomycetota; class Actinomycetes; order Kitasatosporales; family Streptomycetaceae; genus Streptomyces; species Streptomyces sp. NPDC090442. Next base: position 32,665 of record NZ_JBIVXW010000078.1, on the reverse strand, counting down.
GCGCGGGCGTCGGATACAACGCCGCCGGGGCGGCACCCCCTTGGAAGGAGGTGCCGCCCCGGCGAACGGAACGGACGAGATCAACCAGAGGTCGATCAGAAGTCCATGTCACCGCCCGGCATGCCGCCCGGCGCGCCGGCAGCGGCGGCCTTCTCCGGCTTGTCGGCGATGACGGCCTCGGTGGTGAGGAACAGCGCCGCGATGGAGGCGGCGTTCTGCAGCGCGGAGCGCGTCACCTTGGCCGGGTCGATGATGCCCTCGGCGATCATGTCGACGTAGTCGCCGGTCGCGGCGTTCAGGCCGTGACCCGGGGTCAGGTTGCGCACCTTCTCCACGATGACGCCACCCTCAAGGCCGGCGTTCACGGAGATCTGCTTGAGCGGGGCCTCCAGGGCCAGCTTCACGGCGGCGGCACCGGTGGCCTCGTCGCCGTCCAGCTCCAGCTTCTCGAAGACCGAGGAAGCCTGCAGCAGGGCCACGCCACCACCGGCGACGATGCCCTCCTCGACGGCCGCCTTCGCGTTGCGAACGGCGTCCTCGATGCGGTGCTTGCGCTCCTTCAGCTCGACCTCGGTCGCGGCGCCGGCCTTGATGACGGCCACGCCGCCGGCCAGCTTCGCGAGGCGCTCCTGGAGCTTCTCGCGGTCGTAGTCCGAGTCGCTGTTCTCGATCTCGGCGCGGATCTGGTTGACCCGGCCCTGGACCTGCTCGCTGTCGCCGGCACCGTCGACGATGGTGGTCTCGTCCTTGGTGATGACGACCTTGCGGGCGCGGCCGAGCAGGTCGAGACCGGCGTTCTCCAGCTTGAGGCCGACCTCCTCGGAGATGACGGTGCCACCGGTGAGGATGGCGATGTCGCCGAGCATGGCCTTGCGGCGGTCACCGAAGCCGGGCGCCTTGACCGCGACGGACTTGAAGGTGCCGCGGATCTTGTTGACGACCAGGGTCGACAGGGCCTCGCCCTCGACGTCCTCGGCGATGATCAGCAGCGGCTTGCCGGACTGCATGACCTTCTCCAGGAGAGGCAGCAGGTCCTTCACGTTGCCGATCTTGGAGTTGACGATGAGGATGTACGGGTCCTCAAGCGCCGCCTCCATGCGCTCCATGTCGGTCGCGAAGTACGCCGAGATGTAGCCCTTGTCGAAGCGCATACCCTCGGTGAGCTCCAGCTCCAGACCGAAGGTCTGGGACTCCTCGACGGTGATGACGCCTTCCTTGCCGACCTTGTCCATGGCCTCGGCGATCAGCTCGCCGATCTGCGGGTCGGCGGCGGAGATGGACGCGGTGGAGGCGATCTGCTCCTTGGTCTCGATCTCCTTGGCCTGGTCGAGCAGCGCACCGGAGACGGCCTCGACGGCCTTCTCGATGCCGCGCTTCAGGGCCATCGGGTTGGCACCGGCGGCGACGTTGCGCAGGCCCTCGCGGACCAGCGCCTGGGCCAGGACGGTCGCGGTCGTCGTGCCGTCACCGGCGACGTCGTCCGTCTTCTTCGCGACCTCCTTGACCAGCTCGGCGCCGATCTTCTCGTACGGGTCCTCCAGCTCGATCTCCTTGGCGATGGACACACCATCGTTGGTGATCGTGGGGGCGCCCCACTTCTTCTCAAGGACGACGTTGCGGCCCTTGGGGCCGAGGGTGACCTTGACGGCGTCGGCGAGCTGGTTCATACCGCGCTCAAGGCCGCGCCGCGCCTCCTCGTCGAACGCGATGATCTTGGCCATGTGAAGTGGTCCCTCCGGACTGATGGGGGTACCCCCGACTCGAACCAAGCCGAGCTTGGGGGAGGAAGCTCCGGACCGTGCTGGCGCCCGCGACGGACGGCCTGCATGCCGTGCGGTTCCTTGCCCCACCCGGCGTGCGGGCCTCACCGACCCGGTCCACATTCAGCACTCTCACGAGGAGAGTGCTAACGCAATGATTAGCACTCGCACCCATCGAGTGCAAGCGGCATCCGAGATGTCTCCCCCGGGGATGAGGGTCGGGCGACGGGTGGACGCGGGCGCCCGACCGGTGGCCACCCGGCTCGCGGGGCCACCTCTGCCACCGTGCGCGCGCCCCGCGCGCCCGCGTAACACGGCGGGACGGGTCCGAACTCCGGGCCCGGGAACAGCAGAAGGCCCGCAACCCCGTGCGCGGGGATGCGGGCCTTCCTCCCAACGATGCAGTCGGCCGCCGCCTCAGGCGGTGACCCGGACCATGTCCGCCTGTGGCCCCTTCTGGCCCTGCGAGATCTCGAACTCGACTCGCTGACCCTCCTCAAGGGTGCGGTACCCGTCCATCTGGATCGCGCTGTAGTGGACGAAAACATCCGCACCACCGTCGACCGCGATGAAGCCGTACCCCTTCTCCGCGTTGAACCACTTGACGGTGCCCTGAGCCATGCCTAACTCCCCTATTACTGGCCCTTGCGCAGGACCGCACTCCGCGGACCCGGGTCAGACCTCACCCCTGGGAATGGTCCGTGGGGTGTGCGCCGGAACGCGTCGACCGCCGCTGAATGTATCTGGACCGATGCCCAGCGCAACAGGTCAATCGGACGAGAATTCCGGAGTCGGAGAAACGGCCGTATGCGCTCAAATGCCGTTATTCCAGAGCAAGTCGGGCCAGGAATAAGCCACACAGGCGACAAATCGCGCACACAACTTGCGCACAAGTCACCGCGATCTCATATGCGTTCGGCATGCACGCGGAGATAAACGGAGGGGGATCGCCCCAATGGTATCCCCTTTCACCACACGGAATTGCCCCGTCCGTTTAGCACGGACGGGGCAATTTCCGGACACCGCCGGAACAGAGTTGGCGCAAATCCGATCTGCGCGCTCCGCACGGGGCGGTCGAGGGGCCTCAGCAGCCGCCGGCCACCGCGGGAATGATCGAGACGCCCGCGCCTTCCGGGGTCGGGGTCTGCAGGCCCTGTTCGAAGCGGACGTCGTCGTCGTTGACGTAGACGTTCACGAAGCGGCGGAGCTTGCCGGCGTCGTCGAGCACCCGGGCCGCGATGCCGGTGTGGTTCTTCTCCAGGTCGGCGATCACCTCGGAGAGGGTCGCGCCCTCGGCCGGGACCTCGGCCTGGCCGCCGGTGTACGTGCGCAGGATGGTGGGGATGCGGACGGTGACGCTCATGTTGCTGCCTCCAGGGCTGCGGGGAGAGTGGGTGCGGGAGGGGCGGGGCCGGCTCAGTCCGCCAGGCCGGCCGCGCGGAACGCGTCCAGGTCCGGGCGGATGGTGGCGGTGGGCCCGGCGGCGACGGCGTCGAGGGTCTTCAGCCCGTCGCCGGTGTTCAGCACCACCGTGGTCAACGACGGGTCCAGCACGCCGTTCTCGATCAGCTTCCTGGTCACGCCGACGGTCACGCCGCCCGCGGTCTCCGCGAAGATCCCCTCCGTACGGGCCAGCAGCTTGATGGCGTCCACGATCTGGGGGTCGGTGACGTCCTCGACGGCGCCGCCGGTGCGGCGCGCGATGTCCAGCACGTACGGGCCGTCGGCCGGGTTGCCGATCGCCAGCGACTTGGCGATGGTGTTCGGCTTCTGCGGCCTGACGACCTCGTGCCCGGCCTTGAAGGCGGCGGACACCGGCGAGCAGCCCTCGGCCTGCGCGCCGAAGATCTTGTACGGCTTGTCCTCGACCAAGCCGAGGGCGATCAGCTCCTTCAGCCCCTTGTCGATCTTGGTGAGCTGGGAGCCGGAGGCGATCGGGATGACCAGTTGGTCCGGCAGCCGCCAGCCCAACTGCTCGCAGATCTCGTACGCCAGGGTCTTGGAGCCCTCGCCGTAGTACGGGCGGAGGTTGACGTTGACGAAGCCCCAGCCCTCGCCCAGCGGGTCGCCGATGAGCTCGGAGCAGAAGCGGTTGACGTCGTCGTAGTTGCCCTCGATGGCGACCAGGTCACCGCCGTAGACCGCGGCCATCACGACCTTCCCGGGCTCCAGGTCGTGCGGGATGAAGACACAGGACTTCAGGCCCGCGCGGCGCGCGGCGGCGCCGACCGCGCCGGCCAGATTGCCGGTCGAGGAGCAGGACAGGGTGGTGAAGCCGAAGGCGCGGGCGGCCTCGACGGCGATCGCGACGACCCGGTCCTTGAAGGAGTGGGTCGGGTTGCCGGAGTCGTCCTTGACGTACAGGCCGCCGGTGACGCCCAGTTCGGCGGCGAGCCGGTCGGCCTTGACCAGCTTGGTGAAACCGGGGTTGAGGTTGGGCTTGTCGGCCACGTCGGTGGGGACGGGCAGCAGGGGGGCGTAACGCCAGATGTTGGCGGGACCGGACTCGATCCGCTTCCTCAGGCCCTCGGGGTCGCCGGTCGGCAGGTCGTAGGCGATCTCCAGCGGGCCGAAACACTCCTGGCACGCGAAGATCGGGCCGAGCGGGAAGCGCTGTGCGCACTCGCGGCAGGAGAGCGCGACGGCGGGGCCCAGGGCAACGGCGGGGGTGGGTTCGGTTGCTTGCACAGCCATGGAGGCGAGGCCCTTTCTCCTCATCTTCCTCACGGCGCATTTCGCCGCGAGACGGATTTGGCACCTTCCCTAGCCGGGAGCCTCGCGCGCGCACTGCTGGCGTGCGGCGGAGACCGGCTGGAGGGTTGCCGGGGCTTCAACGGGCCGTATCCCTCTGCCCCTCTGGATGAGCGCTATGGCGCTGGGCGGAGCCCAGGCGTTTGTCGCGCGGCGACCCCGACATGCGGGGCGCGTCCGCGTTGTTCAAGACTGTAACCGAAGCCACTGACCGTTGAGATAGTCGTCCGGTCCGCGAGATGGATCACATAACGGGCTCCCGTTCGGGGCCCACCGAGGAGAGTCGTAGACGTGCTGGAAGAAGTGGAGCGCTGGCTGGCCGGCCGCTCCTGGTCCGCCGCGGACCGCCCGTTGGAGCGGCTGCTGGAGGCCAAGCGCCAGACGGGCCAGACGGTCAGCGTGGTCCTGCCCGCGCTCGACGAGGAGGCGACGGTCGGCGCGATCGTCGCCGCGATCCGCGCCGACCTGATGACCGGGGAGGTGCCGCTGGTCGACGAGCTGGTGGTGCTGGACTCGGGCTCCACCGACCGCACCGCCGAGGTCGCCGCGGCGGCCGGCGCCCGGGTCGTCCACCGGGACAGCGTGCTGCCCCGGATTCCCGCGCTGCCCGGCAAGGGTGAGGTGCTCTGGCGCTCTCTGATGGTGACCGGCGGCGACATCGTCTGCTTCGTCGACGCCGACCTGCGGGAGTTCTCCGCCATCTTCGTCTCGGGGATCGTCGGGCCGCTGCTGACCGACCCGGACGTCCAGTTCGTCAAGGCGATGTACGACCGGCCGTTGGAGACCGGGCAGGGCCCGGCGCCGGGCCAGGGCGGGCGGGTCACCGAGCTGGTCGCCCGGCCACTGCTCAACCTCCACTGGCCCCAACTGGCCGGCTTCGTGCAGCCGCTGGGCGGGGAGTACGCGGCCCGGCGCTCGCTGCTGGAGCGGCTGCCGTTCCCGGTCGGCTACGGCGTGGAGCTGGGCCTGCTGGTGGACGCCCTGCACACCGTCGGGCTGGACGCCCTGGCCCAGGTGGACGTCGGGGTCCGCAAGCACCGCCACCAGGGCGGCCAGGCGCTCGGCCGGATGGCCGCCGCCATCTACCGCACCGCCCAACTCCGGCTGGCCCGCGGTCACTTGATCCGCCCCCGGCTGACCCAGTTCGACCGCGGGGAGAACGGTTTCGTGCCGCGGACGACCGCGGTGGACACCGAGGAGCGGCCGCCGATGGCGGAGATACCCGAATACGCGGAACGGCGGGCCGCCTGAGGGGCGGTCCGTACGTTTGCGCGGTTCCCCGACGGGTTAATGTCGCGACATGGTCTCCGAGACGGTCTCCGAGCGCAGTCCGGTCCAGCCAGGTGCCGAGGTCCTCGTCGCGTCCAACCGCGGACCCGTGTCGTACGCCCTGGGAGCGGGCGGTGAACTGACCGCCAAACGGGGCGGCGGGGGGTTGGTGTCCGGGCTCTCGGCCATCGGGCCGGAGACGGACGCGGTGTGGGTCTGTGCCGCGCTCGGGGACGGCGACCGGGAGGCGGTGCGGCGGACCGGCGGGCTGCTGGACGCCGCGGACACCGGCGGGCAGCGCGTGCGGATGCTCGACATCCCGGCGGAGGTGCACGCCGCGGCCTACAACGGCGTCGCCAACTCCGTGCTGTGGTTCGTCCACCACATGCTGTACCAGACGCCGCTGGAGCCGGCGTTCGACGCGGACTTCCGCGACCAGTGGGCGGCGTACGAGGCGTACAACGCGGCGTTCGCCGGCGCGCTCGCGGACTGCGCGGGGCCCGGGGCCGCGGTGCTGGTGCAGGACTACCACCTGGCGCTGGTGCCGGGGATGCTGCGCGAGGCCCGGCCGGACGTGCGGATCGCGCACTTCTCGCACACCCCGTGGGCGCCGCCGGAGTACTTCGCGATACTGCCCGACGACGTCCAACAGCGGCTGCTGCTCGGCATCTTGGGCGCCGACCGCGCCAACTTCCTGACCGAGCGCTGGGCGCGGGCGTTCGCCGCCTGCTGCGAGCGGGCACTGGGGCCGGACTGCACCGCGCACTGGCCGCGGCACGAGACGCCGAGCGTGGTCGCGGTGCCGTCGGAGGGCGAGGCACGCCGGACCCGGATCGGGGTCCACGGGCTGGGCGCGGACGCGGAGTTCCTGCGGGAGCGGTCCCGGCGGCCGGACGTCGAGGAGCGGATGGCGGCGCTGCGCGAGCAGATCGGCGGGACCGACCGGAAGACGATCGTCCGGGTGGACCGGACGGAGTTGTCCAAGAACATCGTGCGCGGGCTGCTGGCCTTCCGGCGGCTGCTGGCCGACCGGCCGGAGTGGCGGGAGCGGGTGGTGCACCTGGCGTTCGCCTACCCCTCGCGGCAGGACCTGGCCGTCTACCGCGACTACACCGCGCGGGTCGGCGCACTCGCCGAGGAGATCAACGCGGAATACGGGACGGCCACCTGGCGGCCGGTGGTGCTGCACGTCAAGGACGACTTCGCGCGGTCGCTGGCGGCGTACCGGCTGGCGGACGTGGCACTGGTCAACCCGATCCGGGACGGGATGAACCTGGTCGCCAAGGAGGTGCCGGTGGTCTCCGACGCGGGGTGCGCCCTGGTCCTCTCCCGGGAGGCCGGCGCCTGGGAGGAGCTGGGCGCGGACGCGCTCACGGTCAATCCCTACGACGTGGCGCAGACCGCGCGGGCGCTGCACACGGGGCTGACGATGCCGGCCGAGGAGCGGGCCGCGCGCTGCGCCCGGTTGGTCGCCGCGGCGACGGCGCTGCCGCCCGCGCGGTGGTTCCTGGACCAGCTGCGGGCACTGGGCGAGTGACCGCCGGCCGCCCGGGAGGGGTGCCCCGCCGGTAGATCGTCAGCGGGCGGGGCTAGCGTGGTGGGCCGTGACAGTTTCCCCCCTTGCGGCGGCCGCGACCACGACGCTCGTCCCGGCCGCGGGCCCGCCCGCGCAGAGCCTCGCGGCCGGGCTGCCGGAGCTCACCGCCGGGCGGCTGCTCGGCACCTGGCAGCCCGATCCGTACGCCCTGGTCCTGATCGTCGTCCTGGGTGGTCTGTACGCCTGGGGCGTGGCGCGGCTGGCCCGGCGCGGGGAGCGCTGGCCGGTGGCCCGGGTGGTGGCGTTCGCCGGGCTGGGGCTGGGCGCGATCGCGGTGGCCACCATGTCGGGGCTGGCGGTCTACGACCACGAGCTGTTCTGGCCGGCCGCGGTGCAGAACATCGTGCTGGACCTGATCGCGCCGCTCGGCCTGGCGCTGGGCGACCCGTTGTCCCTGGCGCTCAAGGCGCTGCCGCCGGAGCGGCGCGCGGCCCGTTGGCTGCGCGCGACGGTCTCCGGCCGCCTGCTCCGCTTCCTGACCTTCCCACTGGTCAGCACGGTGCTGGTGCTCTCCTCCGAGCTGGCGATCTACTTCACCCCGTACTTCCCCACGGCGCTGCGGCACGGCCCGGTGCACGAGCTGATGTACCTCCAACTGCTGGTGGTCGGCAGCCTCTTCGTGCTGCCGATGCTCACCCGGGAGGAGCTGCTGCCGTCGTGGTGCAGCCACCCGGTGCGGGCGCTGCTGGTGTTGGTGGACGGACTGGTGGACGCGGTGCCGGGGATCGTGGTGATGACCAGCGGGACGCTGGTCGCGGGGGGCTGGTACGCCAGCCAGCACCGGCCGTGGGACCCGAGCCTCCAGCAGGACCAGATGATCGGCGGTGGGCTGATGCTGACCATCGCGGAGCTGGTCGGACTGCCGTTCATGATCGCGGTGTTCGCGGAGTGGGTGCGCGACGAGCGGCGCAGGACGACGGCGTTGGACGCCCGGCTGGACCGGGAGCTGGCGGTGGCCGGACCGGCGGCGACGGCCCCGGCGACGGCGGCCGCGGTACCGGAAGCGGAGGCTCCGCAGCCGGAGTTGACCCGGCCGTGGTGGGAGACCGATCAGGGCGAGGTCGGGGCGCGGTTCCGCGGGGAGCGCTAGCCGGCGGGCGCGTCCGCCCCGCGGGTGCTCCCGCACGCGCCCGTGCCGAGGCTGGAACGGGCGGAAGCGGGGTAGTCCTTGTCCATGGCTCTCAGCGCACGGTCATGTTCCGCCCGGTGGGCCGCAGTTGCGGCGGCCACCCTCCTGGCGACCACGGTCGCCGGGTGTTCGTCCGGGAAGAGCAGCACCGACTCCAAGGGCGGCAGTTCCGCCTCCGCCTCGTCCTCCGCGTCCGCGCCGTCCGGGGCGATACCGGTCGGCCCCGGGCCGCAGTCCGCGTACACGGTGCAGCAGCAGCCGGCGCCCGGTAGCTGCCACGTCCACTACACGGCCGACAAGCAGCCGCTGCCCGACCCCAAGTGCACGCCCGGGGCGACCAGTCCGAAGGTGACCCCGCAGACGCTGAAGTCAACGATCTGCAAGAGCGGTTACACCAAGGGCATCCGGCCGCCGGTGAGCATCACCAACCGGGAGAAGACCGCCAACGCCAAGTCGTACGGCTACACCGGCTCGTTGCACGACGCCGAGTACGACCACCTCGTCAGCCTCCAGTTGGGCGGCGACCCCAACGACCCGCGCAACCTCTGGGTCGAGCCGCCGTCCCCGGGGCACAAGCCGGGCGCCGGGCCCAACAACCCCAAGGACGGCGTGGAGAACAAGCTCAAGGCGGCCATCTGCGGCAACAAGGTCGAGCTGGCCAAGGCCCAGCAGGCCATCGCGCACGACTGGACGACGGCGCTGTCCTCCCTGGGACTCAAGGAGTAGCGGGCCCCTCGGGCCGCTCCGCCCCCGCCGGCTCCCCCGGCCCCTCCGCCGGGTTCTCGATCCGGTCGGCGAGGGCGTCGAGCAGGGCCACCACACCCCCGGGGCCGTCGACGACCAGGTCGGCGCGGTCGGCGAGTTCGGTGACCTCGCTGCTGCCGCTGCACACCAGGACGCCGCCGGTTCCCTCGGAACGGAGCTTCTCGACGGCGCCGAAGGCGGCCAGATCACCGAGGTCGTCGCCGGCGTAGAGCACGGCGGCGGCCCCGGTCTCCTCGACCCAGCCGGCGAGCGCGACGCCCTTGTCCATGCCGGGCGGGCGCAACTCCAGTACCAGCCGGCCCGGTTCGACGATCAGGCCGTGCCGTTCGGCGAGCTCGGCCAGCGGCTGGCGGAGCAGCTCGAAGGCGCGCTGCGGATCGGCGGCGCGGCGGGTGTGCACGGCGACGGCCCGGCCGCCCTTGCGCTCCACCGCGGTCTCGACCCAGGTGCCGTGCCAGACCCCGGAACGGTCCAGTACGCCGGGGAGTTCGGCCTGCACGGCGGCGATGCCCGGGTGCGGGGCGGGGGCGTGCAGGGCGCCGGTCGCGGCGTCCCAACGCTCGGCGCCGTAGTGGCCGAGGACGGAGAGGTGGGCCAGGCCCGGCACCCCGTCGAAGCCGCCGAGGCGGACCGCGACCGCGGCCGGGCGGCCGGTGATCACCGCGACCGCGCGCAGGTGCGGGGCGAGCCGGGCGAGGGCGCGGGCCGCACCGGGGTGGGCGCGGGCCTTGGCCGGGTCGGGGACGATGTCGGCGAGCGTGCCGTCGAAGTCGAGGGCGACGACGGCGCGTTCGGGGTGGGCCAGCAGGGCGGTGAGGCCCTCGCGGCCGACTGCGGTGTCCGGGAGCGGGACGGCGGGCGGCGCCGGGGTGGGGTCCGGTACCGGATCGTTGGGTGGCGCGGCGTTCGGGGTGCCCATGACCCGACCCTACCGGCGGAACGCGGGCGCACGCCGGGTGTACGGGCGCACACCACCGGCATCAGCGCGCGGTGTCGTCATCCGGGGGCGGAGGTCGGGTCAGCGTCGCGCCCGTCGCGCGTCCCGTACGCGGCGCAGCCGGTTGACGGTCACCGGGTCGTGCTCCAGGGCGCGGGGGTCGTCGAGCAGCGCGTTGAGGAGCTGGTAGTAGCGGGTCGGGGAGATGCCGAGCTGTTCGCGGACGGCGCGTTCCTTGGCGCCGGGGCCGGGCCAGGAGCGGCGCTCGACGGCGAGGATCGCCTCGTCGCGGGCGGAGAGCCCGCGTGCGGTGCCCTCGTCGCTGCCGTCCGTCATCCCGTCCCGCCGTCCCTGGTCACGCTTCCACGATAAGCCCACCGGCGCGGCGCCCGGCGGGCCGGGCCCGACCACTGGGCCCGGGCCCGTTCCGGGCAAGGCAGGCGCTACTGCGCGCTGTTGTCCGCCGTGTCCGCGGTGTTCTGGATGTCGGTGAGGGTGGCGGAGGGGTTGCCCTGCGGGCCGACCGCGATGCCCATCCGGGCCTTGATGGTCTTGGAGACCAGCGGCCACGAGGTCTTGTCGGACGGGTAGAAGTGCGCGGTGGGCAACTGGTTGAGGAAGCCGTGCAGCTTGCTGAACTTGTCGTCGGCCAGCATCGCCTGGGAGGCGGAGGTGGTGACCGGCAGCAGGTTGTAGTCGGCGGAGAACTTCAGCACGTTCTTCTTGCTGTAGACGAAGTTCAGGAACTTGCCGACCTGCTGGTGGTGGCCGTTCTGCTTGAAGGCCATCATCCAGTCGGCCACGCCCATGGTGGCCTTGGCCTTGCCGTTGGGGCCGGGGAGTTCGACGGTGCCGTAGTCGATGCCCTTGGCCTCGGCCTGCTTCATCAGGGTGGGGTGGCCGTTGAGCATGCCGACGTTGCCGTCGGCGAAGGCGGCGAAGGCGTCCTCGCGGTTGACCTTGGCGGGGTCGCCGCCGGTGAGGTCCTTGCCGACGAGCTCCTTCTGGAGCCACTCGAAGGTCTTGACGTTCTCGGCCGAATTGATGCTGTATTTATCGATGTTGTCGGTGTAGTCGCCGCCGCCGGCGAGCATCCACTGGAGCGTCTCGGCCTGGGTCTCCTCCGGGCCGAACGGCAGCGCGAAGGGCATCTTCACGCCGTGCGCCTTGAGCGCCTTGGCGTCGCTGACGATGTCGTTCCAGGTCTGCGGCGGGGAGGTGATGCCGGCCTCGGCGAACAGCTTCTTGTTGTAGAAGAGGCGCCGGGTGCTGGCCCCGAAGGGCATGCCGTACTGCTTCCGCTGGTACTCGCCGGCCCCCGCGAGGGACGGCATGAAGTCGGCCTGGACGGGTATGGAGAGCAGTTCGTCGGCGGTGTAGAGCTTGCCGTGGGCGGCGTAGTCGGCGTAGGCGCCGATCTGTGCCATGTCGGGGGCCTTGCCGGCGTGGACCAGGTCCTCGACCTTCTTGTCGACCTGGGTCCAGTTGTAGACCTGCACGTCGACCTTGATGCCGGGGTTCTGCTCCTCGAAGGCGTGCACGAGGTCGTCCCAGTAGTGCCGGGAGCTGTTGGCCTCGCTGTCCCCGTAGTCCGCGGCGACCAGCGTGAGGGTCACGCCGTTGCCGCCGGAGCCGCTGCCGCAGCCGGTGAGGGTCAGGGTCAGGGCTGCGGTGAGTCCCGCCGCCGCCAGGCTCACGTACCGCCGTCGCACCGCTGTTACCGCCCCTTTGTGCCGAATTCCGCGTTTGCGGGTGTTCCCTCCGCCGCCTCGGGGATCGCCCTCGAACGACGCGGAACAGCAGGTCCCTCCACTGTCCCCCCACAAGGTCTACACCACCCACCCGCCACTTCCCTTATCGGCCCCGTTCGTTGTGCGGGTCAGGCCCCTTCGAAGAGGGCGGGCTTGACGTGGGGCGTGCCCGGGAGCGGGCAGCGGCGTTCGGCGGCGCCCGTGACGTGGCGATCAGCACGGTGAGTGGACTAGACCTTTATCGGGGGGTCGCGCGACACTGTCCCCCGTGAAACACGTCATCGCCCTTGATGTGGGCGGCACCGGAATGAAGGCCGCCCTCGCCGGGGCGGACGGCACCCTCCTGTACGAGGCGCGGCGACCGACCGGGCGCGAGCGCGGCACCGAGGCGGTCGTCGAGACGATCCTCGGCTTCGCCGCCGACCTGCGCGACGCAGGCCGGGAGCGGTTCGGCAGCACCGCGCTGGCCGCCGGCGTCGCCGTACCCGGCATCGTCGACGAGACCACCGGCATCGCCGCCTACTCCGCCAACCTCGGCTGGCGCGACCTCCCGCTGCGGACCCTGCTCTCCGAACGGCTCGGCGGGGTGCCGGTCGCGCTCGGCCACGACGTCCGCACCGGCGGCCTGGCCGAGGGCCGGATCGGCGCCGGCCGGGACGCCGACCGCTTCCTCTTCGTCCCCCTGGGCACCGGGATCGCCGGCGCCATCGGGACCGGCGGCCGCATCGAGGCCGGCGCCCACGGGAGCGCCGGCGAGATCGGCCACATCGTCGTCCGGCCCGGCGGGCGCCGGTGCGGCTGCGGCCAACTCGGCTGCCTGGAGGCGGTGGCCTCGGCCGCGGCGGTGGGCCGCGACTGGGCCGAGGTCTGCGGCGATCCGCAGGCCGGCGCCGTCGACTGCGCCAAGGCCGTGGAGTCCGGCGACGCGCGCGCCCAGGAGGTCTGGCAGGGCGCCGTGGACGCGCTCGCCGACGGCCTGACCACCGCACTCACCCTGCTCGACCCGCGCACGATCATCATCGGCGGCGGGCTCGCGGAGGCCGGCGAGACGCTGTTCGCACCGCTGCGGGAGGCGGTCCGGGCGCGCGTGACCTTCCAGCACCTCCCCTCGATCGTCCCGGCGGCCCTCGGGGACGCCGCCGGCTGCCTGGGCGCAGGACTGCTCGCCTGGGATCTTCTCGCAACGGAGGTAACCGCCTGATGGCACAGCAACAGTCCGCGGGCCGCCCCTCGGACGCCGGGCGCACCGTCCTGACCGGCGCCCGGATCGCCCGGCCCTCCGGCCTCACCGACGACGGCCGGATCACCATCGAGGGCACCCGGATCACCGCGGTCCACAGCCGGGGCGACGACCTCGACCTGCCGCCGGACGCCGCGCCCGAGGGGGACGAACGGCCGGCACCGGCCACCGTCGTCGACCTGACGGGCCACCTCGTCGTCCCGGGCTTCGTCGACATGCACCTGCACGGCGGGGGCGGCGGCTCCTTCTCGTCCGCCGACCCCGAGGAGTGCCTGCGGGTCATCGACACCCACCGCCGGCACGGCACCACGTCGATGGTGGGCTCCACCGTCACCGGCGACCTGGACGACCTGTCCCGACAGGCCGCCGTGCTGGCCGAGTTGGCGCAGCAGGGCGACCTGGTGGGCACCCACTTCGAGGGCCCGTTCATCTCCCCGCACCGCTGCGGCGCCCACCAGCCGGAGCTGCTGCGCGACCCGGACCCCGCCGCCGTGCGCCGGCTGCTCGACGCCGCCCGCGGCACCGCGGTGATGATGACCGTCGCCCCCGAACTCCCCGGCGGCCTGGACTCCGTGCGGCTGCTCGCCGACGCCGGCGTGATCGCCGCGATCGGCCACACCGACTCCTCCTACGAGGCCACCCGCCAGGCCGTCGACGCCGGCGCCACCGTCGCCACCCACCTCTTCAACGCGATGCCCGCGCTCGGCCACCGCGCGCCCGGCCCGGTCGCCGCGCTGCTGGAGGACGACCGGATCACCGTCGAGCTGATCAACGACGGCACCCATCTGCACCCGGCGATCGTGCAGATGGCGGTCCGCGACGCCGGCGCCGACCGGGTCGCCCTCATCACCGACGCGATGGGCGCGGCCGGGATGAACGACGGCACGTACTACCTCGGCCCGATGCCGGTCGAGGTCTCCGACGGCGTCGCCCGGATCAGCCAGGGCCCCACCGCCGGCTCCATCGCGGGCTCCACGCTCACCCTGGACCGGGCCTTCAAACGGGCCGTCACCGTCGACGGCCTCACCGTCGACCAGGCCGTCCGGATGCTGTCGGCGAACCCCGCCCGCCTGTTGGGCATCGCCGGCCGGACCGGCTCCCTGGAGGCCGGCAAGGACGCCGACCTGGTGGTGTTGGACGCCGCCCACGACGTAGTGGGCGTGCTGCGGCGGGGCTCCTGGGTGGTCCGCCCGCCGGGCGTCTGAGCCTCCCCGGCCACCACGGGGGCACCCCCGATCTCCCCCGGCCCGGCCGCCACTCCGGCGGCCGGGCGCCACAGGGTGGCCGACCCGGGTCTGGGCCAACGACCGTTCGCGATGGCATGATCGCTCGCGCACTTGTCCGTATGCCACCGCGGAGCGCGGTGCCCTCACCCACGGCCGTCCGGCCGGCCTCCTCCCGGAGGGGAGACCATGATCCTCACGGTCACGCTGAACGCCGCCCTGGACATCACCTACCGCGTCCCCCGGCTCCGCCCGCACACCACCCACCGCGTCACCGAGACCACCGAACGCCCGGGCGGCAAGGGCCTGAACGTCGCCCGGGTGCTGGCCGCGCTCGGCCACCGCACGGTCGCCACCGGCTTCGCGGGCGGCGGCACGGGTGCGGCGCTGCGCAACCTGCTCGCCCAGGAGACCGCCGTCACCGACGCGCTGGTCCCGGTCGGCGGCGCCACCCGCCGCACCGTCGCCGTGGTGGACGCGAGCACCGGCGACACCACCCAGCTCAACGAGCCCGGCCCCACCGTCTCCCCCGCCGAGTGGGCCGCGTTCCTCGGCACCTACCGCGAACTCCTGGGCGAGGCACGGGCGGTGGCCCTCTGCGGCAGCCTGCCGCCCGGCGTCCCGGTGGACGTCTACGCCCGGCTCGTCCGCGCCGCCCGCACCGCCGGCGTCCCCGTCCTGCTGGACACCAGCGGCGAACCGCTCCGCCGCGGCCTGGCCGCCCGCCCCGACCTCGCCAAGCCCAACGCCGACGAGTTGGCCGCCCTCACCGGCAGCACCGAACCGCTGCGCGCCGCCCGCGACGCCCGCCGCCGCGGGGCCCATGCGGTGGCGGCCTCGCTCGGTGCGGACGGGATGCTCGCGGTGACCGCCGACGGCGCCTGGCAGGCCGTCCCGCCCCGCCGGATCGCCGGGAACCCCACCGGCGCCGGCGACTCCGCCGTGGCCGGCCTACTCTCGGGCCTGGTCGAGGAGTTGCCCTGGCCGGACCGGCTGAGCCGCGCGGTGGCGCTCTCCGCCGCCACCGTACGGGCCCCCGCCGCCGGCGAGTTCGACACCACGACCTACGAGGAACTCCTGCCGCACGTGGCGGTGACGGAACGTCCCGGCGGTGCGTGAGGGGCCCGCGCCGACGCCGACGGGACCCGTCAGCCCTTCACGTGCCCGGCCTTCAACCAGACCTGGTCGAGGTTGAAGTCGCACTTGTTGTTCTGCTCGCAGGAGATCTTGACGGTGTTCGCGCCCTTGTTGAGCTGTATCCAGGAGAAGGTCCGGGTCCAGCCCTTCGCCCAGTCACCGTCGGCCGCGTTCGCGAAGTTGCCCATGTTTATCGGCCGCGGGCTGGCGTTCCCGTTGACCGTGAGCGTGGAGTCCGCCGCCTTGCCCGGCACCCCGTAGCCGATGAAGACGGTGTAGTCCCCGGACTTGGGCACGTCCAGCGTCCAAGTCGCCGACGCGCCGGGGTTGTTCATGTTGGTGACGTACGAGCCGCTGGCGGTCCGGGCGCCGGGAACGTCCTTGGCGGTCGTCGCGCCGCCCTCCAGGCGCAGTGCGCCCGCGTCGTCCTTGGGGAGCTGACCCGGGGTCGGCTTGGTGGAGGGGCTGTCGCTGGGCTTGACCGAGTCGCCGGCCGTCGGGCCCGACTTGTTCGCGGTGTCGCTGGTGGAGTCCTTGGAGTTGGTCAGCATCGCCACGCCGATGCCTATGCAGACCACCGCGACCACCGCGACCGCGCCGATCAACAGACCGTTGCGCCCCTTGCGCGGCTCCTGGCCGTACGCGGGGGCCGGCCGGGTGCGGTCGCCGCCACCGTTGCCGGGCAGCGTCTCCGGGGCCGCGTAGGTCGGGTTCGGCCGGTTGTACGCCGGCGGGCCCTGCTGGTTGCCGTACTGTCGCTCGCCGACCGCGCGCACCTGGTTGTAGGAGGTCCGCGGGACGCCTGGCTGCCGCGCGGCACCGACGCCCGACCCCGAGCCGCCCTCGCCGCCCTCCGAGCGGTACAGGTGGGCGAAGGGGTCGTCGTTCTCCGGCGTGTCCGCGCCGTTGTTGCCGGCCGTCATTCCGTGTCACTCCCAAGCGGTCTCTACGCGCCTGTGCGCGTCCGTACGCGTTCGCGGGCCTTGCACGCGCCCGGCCCCTTTGGGCCACCCTGGCGCCGCCGCGCCGCATCGGCGCAGCCTACCCCGTCGGAGCGGGGCCACGCCGTCCCCGTCCACGCACAAGATCGCCAAGGCCCGGCGAACGGGCGGTGCCCAGGCGGGACGCGGGCGGTGTGAGATGCGCGGCACCGGGCCGGCGGGCGGACCGGGCGCTCAGCCCGCCGCCCGGCGGTTGCTCTTGGACCGCCGTTTCTCCACGTACATCCGCTGGTCGGCCGACTCCAGCACCTCCTCGGCCGTCATCCCGCAGCTCGCCCACCCGATGCCGAAGCTGGCGCCGACCCGGACGGCCCGGCCCTCGACGCGGATCGGCGGGATGATCGCGTTCCGCAGCCGGACGGCGAGGTCCTGGGCGTCGGCGGTGCCCAACCCGTCGGCCAGCACCACGAATTCGTCGCCGCCGAGCCGGGCGACGGTGTCGCCGTCCCGGACGCCGCTGGTCAGCCGGCGGGCGACCTCGATCAGCACCGCGTCGCCGGTGTTGTGCCCGAAGCGGTCGTTGATCGACTTGAAGCCGTCCAGGTCGCAGAAGAGCACCGCGAGCCCCTTGGCGCCGTCGTCCTCGACGCCGTCGGCGGGCGCGGAGAGGTGGACGTGGTGGTCGAAGGGGAGCGCACCGCGCGGCGTCGGCCGGGGCTTCTCGCCCTCGAAGCCGTCGAGCCCGTCGAACGGCTCCCCGTCCACCCCGAAGCCCAGCGGGGCCCGCGGATCGCCGCCCGCGCCGGAGGAGGCGTAGGCGTCGGCGAGCGCGCTCGGCGGGTGGGCGCACAGCCGGCCCGACAACCGGGTCCGCAGCTCGGCGCTGTTGGGCAGGCCGGTCAGCGAGTCGTGACTGGCCCGGTGCGCGAGTTGGAGCTCGTGCCGCTTGCGCTCCTCGATGTCCTCGACGTGGGTGAGCAGGAAGCGGGGGCCGTCGGCGGTGTCGGCGACCACCGAGTTGCGCAGCGAGACCCAGACGTAGCTGCCGTCCCGGCGCTGCAGCCGCAGCTCGGCGCGGCCGCCCTCGGCCGAGGTGCGCAGCAGCGTGCCGATGTCCTCGGGGTGGCAGATGTCGGAGAACGACAGCCGGCGCATCCCGGAGGCCGGGCGGCCCAGCAGCCGGCACAGCGCGTCGTTGGTGCGCAGCAACCGGCCGTGCTGGTCGCCGCCCATCTCGGCGACGGCCATCCCGCTCGGCGCGTACTCGAACGCCTGCCGGAAGCTCTCCTCGCTTGCCCGCAGGGCCTGTTGCTCGCGCTCCAGGCGGACCAGCGCGCGCTGCATGTTGGCCCGCAGCCGGGCGTTGCTGATCGCGATGGCGGACTGGAACGCGTACATCTGGAGCGCCTCCTGGCCCCAGGGGCCGGGGCGCCGCCCGTTGCGCGGCCGGTCCACGGAGATCACGCCGAGCAGTTCGCCCTTGCCGCCGGCGGCGGTGTACATGGGCGCGAAGAGGCGGTCCATCGGGTGCCACTCGTCGGGGAACCGCGGTGCCGGCCCGGCGGTGTGCCACTGCGGCACGTCGTCGTCATCCAGGACCCAGCCCTCGGTGTACGGGATGAAGCACAACTCGCCCCAGCGCTCCCCCATGGCCAACCGGCGCTCCCAGGAGGCGCGCGAGCCCACCCGCCCGGCCATCAGCGCCTCCGCGCCCGCGCTGCCGGCCACGGCGGCGACCACGAGGTCGCCGTCCTGCCGCACGAGGTTGACCGCGGCGAGCTCGTAGCCGAGCCCGGCGATCGCCCCGTCGGCGACGGACTGCAAGGTGTCCGCAAGGCTGCGGGCGGTGTTCAGTTCGGCGACCACTTGGTGTAGCTGCCGCAGGGTCGCAAGACGGACATAGGGCTCCGACTCGGTCTCCATCGCTCGCTCTCCCTGAGACCTCGACAGCAACTCCACCGGGTTTCTTCGTCGTCCGATTCCTCGCTCACTGAATCACAGTGAGCTGTTCACTCGGTACACAGGGTCAACAATTAGCGGCTCATGTGACTCAAGTCACAGGGAGTGACGGGTCGTTACGGGCCGCCGACCAGCGCCTCGTCCGAGCACGCGAACGCCGCCCGGACACCTCCTGAAAGATTCCTGAACGCAAATTCCAGCCACCTGACCGAACGCCCACACCACCCGCCCCGGGACCACCCGCCTCCGCCGCGGGACCTAGGACGCGGGTGGTCCCGGGGCCCGATGCGCACCCGTGCCGGGCGACGTTAGCGTTCATGGCGTGTTCACGAAGACCCCTGCCACCGCCCCGGCCGCCGGCTCGGCCGCCGCACCCACCGTCGCCCTCGCCTCCGTGCCGGGCGGCGGGCCGATCGCGCATGCTGTGGGGGTGAGTGACGACGAGTTCCGCGCCGCCTTGTCCCGCCTCGCCGCCGGCGTGGTGCTGATCACCGCCCACGATCCGGATGCCGGGCCGCGGGGCGAGGACGTCGGCATGACCGCCACGGCGTTCCTCTCCGTATCCCTCGATCCGCCGCTGGTGATGGTGAGCGTTCGCAACGACTCACGGATGGACGACCTGCTGGCGCTGCAGCCGCTGTGGGCCGTCTCGGTGCTGTCCGGCCACCAACGACAGGTAGCGGCACGTTTCGCGATGAAGGGCCGCATCAGCGACCGACTGCTCTTCCAGGACATTCCGTCCGAACGAGGCGAAGCTTCCGGCGCTCCGCTCATCGGGGGCGCGCTGGCGACGCTGGAGTGCCGGACCGAGCAGCGGGTGGTGGCCGGGGACCACACCCTCGTCATCGGACGCGTCCTGGCGACGACCGTGTCCGACGAGGACGACGGGCCGCTGGCGTACTTCCGGGGGAAGTACCGGCAGTTGACGTGAGCGGGGGGGCCGCGGGTCCGGGCCCGGCCGTCGGGCCACCGTCGACCGACCGGCCCGCTCAGCCCCAATCGCGGCCGGAGCGGCCCCGCTTGGTGTCGCCGCGCTGCTTCTTCTCCCGCAGCCGGCGCTCGTTGATGCCCCTCGGGATGCGGGTCTTGCGGCGCGGCCTGGGCGGCGGCGCGGTGGCCTCGGCGAGCAGCGCCGCCAGCCGCACCGCCGCGGTCTCGCGGTTGCGCCACTGGGAGCGGTGGTCGGAGGCGCGCACCGTCAGCACCCCGTCGACCAGCCGGCCGGCCAGCCGCTCCAGCGCCCGCTCCCGCCACACCGGGGGCAGCGCCTTCGTCCGCGCCAGGTCGAAGCGCAACTCGACCTGGCTGTCGCTGGTGTTGACGTGCTGGCCGCCCGGGCCGGAGGAGCGCGAGAACCGCCAGACCAGTTCGGCCTCCGGGAGGACGACCGAACCTCGGATGACATGGGGCCCGGACATGCCCCCCATGATCCCGCGCCCGCGGCCGCCCGTCACCTCGGTTTCTCGGCCACCGCCGACGGACCCCGCGGCGGGGCGGTGGAGCGCCCCCACCGGCCGCATCAGGATCGGGCAAAGAAGGTAAAGAAAGCTGGAACCAGCCGGCGTCCCCGCGACGTTGAGGTGGGTGACGGCGGCTCGGCTTCGGGCGGGTCCGCCGTGAGCATCACCGACACCACCCGCAGCAGCGACCCCACCGACCCCAGGTCGGCGCGACTCGAAGAGGAAAGGGACATCCCATGGCTGTAAGCCTGTCCAAGGGCGGCAACGTCTCGCTCACCAAGGAGGCACCGGGCCTGACCGCCGTGACGGTCGGCCTCGGTTGGGACGTCCGCACGACCACCGGCACGGACTTCGACCTCGACGCCAGCGCCATAGCGGTCAACGCGACCGGCAAGGTCCACTCCGACCAGCACTTCATCTTCTTCAACAACACCGCGACGCCGGACCAGTCCATCGTCCACACCGGCGACAACACCACCGGCCAGGGCGAGGGCGACGACGAGTCGATCAACGTCAACCTCGCCGCACTGCCGGCCGAGATCGACAAGATCGTCTTCCCGGTCTCCATCTACGACGCCGAGAACCGCGGCCAGAACTTCGGCCAGGTGCGGAACGCCTTCATCCGCATCGTCAACCAGGCCGGCGGCGCCGAGATCGCGCGCTACGACCTGAGCGAGGACGCCGCCACCGAGACCGCCATGGTCTTCGGCGAGCTCTACCGCAACGGCGCGGAGTGGAAGTTCCGCGCCGTGGGCCAGGGTTACGCCTCCGGCCTGCGCGGCATCGCGCAGGACTTCGGCGTCAGCGTCTGACGACGACGCCCCAGGGCGCAACCGGACCCGGTCCGGCGCCGAGGGCCGGCTCCCGCAACGGGGGCCGGCCCTCGGCCTTTTCGCGCCAGAACGCAGGAGCTAGGGGGACGTTTCGGCACCGCCGCGAGCGTGCATGCCAGACGCTGCGACGCCGCGGAGATCCGTCAGCAGCGCCCTAAGCCGCCGCGCTGCCCGACCCGCCGGCGCCGGGCGCCGCCGCCGGGGGCGCGGCCAGCACGGCCACCTCGTCCAGCGACAGTCCGAGCGTCCCGGCGAGCGCGGCGACCGTGAAGAACGCCGGCGTCGGCGCCCGCCCGGTCTCGATCTTCCGCAGCGTCTCCGCGGACAGCCCGGCCACCGCGGCGACCTCGACCATGCTCCGCTCGCCGCGCGCCGCCCGCAGCAGCGCGCCCAGCCGCTCACCGCGCTCGCGTTCCCAAGGGGTCAATGGAGTCCGCACCATGGTCGTGATACTAATACCGGTAAACAAATACCGGTAAATAAATACCGCTCGGCGGCCGCGGGGCACGCGGCCCTGCGCCCGGGCGGCCGAGAGGAGAGACCGACCGATGGTGGAGCTCAAGACCGACGCCTCGCTGGACGCGATGCGGGTGGCCGGCCGGGTGGTCGCGGACGCACTGGCCGCGGCCCGCGCCGCGGCCGCCCCCGGGACGCGCCTGACCGAACTGGACGAGGCGGCCCGCACCGTGCTGCGCGACGCCGGCGCCAGCTCGCCGTTCCTCGGCTACCGCCCCTCGTTCGCGCCCACCCCCTTCCCCGCGGTGCTCTGCGTCTCCGTCAACGACGCGATCGTGCACGGCGTCCCGGACGACTACCGGCTGCGCGACGGCGACCTGGTGAGCATCGACTGCGGCGCGGTCGTCGACGGCTGGGCCGGGGACGCGGCCACCAGCTTCACCGTCGGCACCCAGCGCCCCGAGGACCGCCGGCTCATGGAGACCACCCAACGCGCCCTGGAGGCCGGCATCGCGGCCGCCGTGGCCGGCGCGCGGATGGGCGACGTCTCGCACGCCATCGGCAGCATCGGCCGGGCGGCCGGCTACGGCATCCCCGAGGACTTCGGCGGGCACGGCATCGGCCGGGCGATGCACGAGGACCCGCCGGTCCCCAACGACGGCCGGCCGGGCCGCGGTTATGTGCTCCGTCCCGGCCTGGTCATCGCGATCGAGCCGATGTTCCTGGCCGGCGGCGGCAGCGACTACACCACGGCCGCGGACGGCTGGACCCTGCGCACCCTCGACGGCAGCCGCGCGGCCCACTTCGAGCACACCGTCGCGGTGACGGAAGAGGGGCCGCGCGTCCTCACCCTGCCGTAGTTGGCGACGGGGCGTGCCATGACGGACGACGGGGCGCGGCGGGTGCCCCAGCACGCCAGGCGCACCCGCGCACCAGACGCACCGGCGCACCGGGCGCACCGCGAGGGCCCGCCTCAGAGCGCGTCGAGGTCGATCGCTCCGGCCATCGCACGGTATCCGGCGTCGTTCGGGTGCAGATGGTCGCCGGAGTCGTAACCGGCGGCGATCCGCTGCCGGTCGGTGGGATCGGCCACCACCCGGTCCAGATCGACCACCCCGTCGAACGCACCGGAGCCGCGTATCCATCCGTTGAGCACCTCGCGCTTGAGCTCGCCGCGCTCGGTGTAGTACGCCGCGCCCTTGAACGGCGTCAGCGTCGCCCCGATCACCCGGATGCCCCTGCGGTGCGCCTGACGTATCAACTCCCGTTGTGCGGCTATCAGTTGCCGGGCCGACACCTCCGGCGTGGGCTCGCCCGGCTGGCCCGACACCTCGCTCATCCCGATGTCGTTGATGCCCTCCAGCAGGACGACGGTGCGGACGTTCGGCGCGTTCAGCGCATCCTTCGGGAAGCGGGCCAGCGCCTTCTCCCCGAACCCGGGTGTGGTGTGGGTCAGTTGATTGCCGCTGATGCCCTCGTCGAGCACGCTGCGCGGCCGGCCGGCGGCGGCCAACCGCTCGGCCAGGACGTCCGGATAGCGGTGGTTGGCGTCGACCGTGGAGCCGTACCCGTCCGTTATGGAGTCCCCGAAGGCGACGATGCCGTCCCGCCGGACGGGCCCGCCGCCGGCGACCTCGACGCCCGAGAGGACGTACCAGGACGAGGAGGTCTCGGCGAACGCCGCCGCGCCGACGTCGGCACGGTGGTCGCCGGCCGCGCGGTAGCTGGTGGCCATCGCCTTCCCGTGGAAGGTGACCGGGCCGGTCGGCCCGTCGAAGTACAGCGTGACCGTGAGCGCCGCGAGCGGCCGCACCGACAGCCCCACGCCGTCGCTGGACAGCTCCCCGCCGGCCGGTATCGTCGCCGACTTCCGGTGCCCGAAGGTCAGTTGACGCACCGAGCCGGGGCGCACCGCGGCCCCCTTGTCGGTCAGCCCGACGGTGGCGCCGGCGATCCTGAGCGGCGCGGCGCCGTAGCGGTTCGACAGCGTGATCCGCGCCCGGGAGCCGCCCGTGCTGACCCGGACCACCTGGCGGACCGTCTGCCGCGCGAACCCGCTGCCGGACCAGTTCTTCCCGAACACATCCGTCGCCGGTTGCGGCGCCGCGGCCCAGCCGCCGCGCCACTGCTCCCGGCCCTGCGCGGCGCCGGCGGGCCCCGCACCGCCCGTCCGGCCGGCCGCGTACGCCGCGCCCGCGCCGGCCGGCGGGGGCAGCAGGGTCGGCAGCGCCACCAACGCGCCCGCCGCCACCAGCGCGACCCCCGCACGTCTCACCGAGGAACCAGACATGATCATTACCCCGCCCTCTGCCCGTCCGTGTCGTTCCTGACCGCCCGGCGCACCACCGTCGGACAGCGGGACCGTCTCGCTCGGCCCCTCCGCCGCACCGGTGTCGCTCCGGGCGTGACACCATCAAGAGGTGATCGACCTCGGCTATTCCCTCTCCCGGCGCTTCCCGGACCCCCCGCAGACCGACTACCGGACCGCGGACGTGCACGCGCTGCGCCACGACCTCTTCTGCGGCGACGTCTACCTCGCGGACACCGAGACCGATCGCGAACTGTCCACCGCCTGGGGCTGGGTGCCGGTGCTCGACTTCGCCTGGGCGCTCTGCGACATCGTCGAGCGGCTCGACACCGACCCCCGCGGCAGCCGCTCCGCCCGCCCGATCCACGCCGAGCTGGACTTCACCGAATCCGCCGACCGGATGCTCTTCGAGCGGCGCTTCGGCTGGGTCGACGTCACGGCCGACTGGGTGCCGGTCGAGGAGGCCCCCCTCACCTTCAACCACGCCGCGCTGCGCCGCGAGGCCCGCGACTTCCTGCACGACCTGATCGCGGACCTCACCGATATGCACGACGGTCTCGCCGACAACGCCACCCTCTGGGCACTCCAGGCCCGCTTCCCCCGCATCTGACCCGCCCCCTCACTCCACCCGCACGCCCACCTGGGCCGCGAACGCCGGTGCCAGATCCATCAGTTGGACCGAACTGATCACCGCGCCGCCCAGGCAGTCCACCCCGCGCGCGATGTCCAGCCCGGCCGCCCCGCGCAGATCGACGTCCTTCATCCGGACCGCGGAGAAGTCCACCCGCGCCAGCGTGCAGTCGTCGAACGACACCCGCTCCAGCTCCGCGCCCGCGAAGTCCGCCTCGACCAGCACGCACCCCTCGAACGCGACGTCCCGCAGTCTGGCCTTGCGCAGATTGGCGAAGTCGATCTTCCCGCCGCGCACCACCACCCGCTCCAACACCGCGCCGTGGAGCTGTATCCCGCCGAGCCGGGCGTCCGTCACCTCCACGTCGCGCAGCGTCGCCTGCGACAGGTCCGTGCCGACCCCGCGCACCCCGCTCAGCACGCTGTCGAAGATCCGCGCCCGGCTCAGCACCGTCTCGTCCAGCGCGCACCGCCGCAGCGCGCAGTCCAGGAACCGGGCCCCGCGCGCCGACTGCCCCGCGCAGTCCACCTCGGTGAACTCCAGCCCGTCGTAGTCCCCCTCGGTCTCCAACTCCCCACCGTCATAGGCCCGCAGCTCCGGCAGCCGCACCTCCGGCCGCCGCACCGCCCGCACCGTCTCCTGCCCACGCCCTGCCACGACTCGCCGCCTCCCTCCGCTCCCGGACCTGCCCGGGCGCGTCCGTACCCCTGCCTTGCCGCGGACCGGACCCGACCCCGCACCGCGCGGCCGGTCCCACGCCCACATCCCATGCTGGGGCATCCCACTGACAATCGCCGCTGACCTGCGAAAACACCCTTCGCCACGCCCGCATGTCACATCTCCGACGCCGCCATCCGTCCCCGTTCACGAGCGCCCGCCCACCGACGGACGCCACCGCCGACGACCAGCCGACGCCCCACCCGCAGCCCGTCCACGACGAAGGAGCTCCATGACCCGCCGCCCGCTCACCGTCATCGGAGGCGGCTTCGCCGGCCTCACCGCGGCCCTCTCCGCCGCCGAGGCCGGCGCCGCCGTCACCCTCTACGAAGCCCACCGCACACTCGGCGGCCGCGCCCGCACCGCCGACGGCCCCTACCGCACCAACGACGGCCCGCACGCCCTCTACGACCGCGGCCCGCAGTGGTCCTGGCTCCGGCAGCGCGGCCTGCTCAAGCCGCTCGCCCGACTGCCCCTCCAGGACGCCGCCCGGCTGCGCTTCCTCCACCGCGGCACCCTGCACCGGGTGCCCCCGCTCGGCATGTTGGGGCTGCGCAGGCACCGCGACGCCCCCGTCGAGCAGGACTTCCTCACCTGGGGGCGCACCCGTGCCGACGAGGCCACCGTCCGCGCCGCGGCCCACTACGTCGGCGTCGCCACCTTCCACCACGACCCCGGCGCCCTCTCCGCCGCCTTCGTCCACGAACGGCTGCGCCGCACCACCAACCTGCCGCCGGAGGCCCACTACGTCGCCGGCGGCTGGGGCCGGCTCATCGACCGGATGGCGAACCGCGCCCGCGACCTGGGCGTCCGCGTCGAGACCGGGGCCCGCGTCGACGCCCTCCCGGAGAACACCCCGGTGATCGTCGCCACCCACCTGGAATCCGCCCGCACCCTCCTGGGCGACGACCGGCTCCACTGGACCGGCGCCCGTACGGTCCTGTTGGACCTCGCCCTCCGGACCCGGCGCGGCGATCCCTTCGCGCTCTCCGGGCTCGACTTCCCCGGCTGGATCGAGCGGTTCACCGGCCCGGACCCGGGCCTCGCCCCGCCCGGCGAGCAGCTCCTCCAGGGGCAGATCGGCATCGCCCCGGACGAGACCCGAGCCGACGGCGAGGCCCGCGCCGAACGCCTCCTCGACGCCGGCTTCCCACACTGGCGCGACCGCGTCACCTGGCGCCGCGCCTCCGTGGCCACCGGCCGTTCGGGCGCGCTCGACCTCCCCGGGACGTCCTGGCGCGACCGCCCGGCCATCGCCCGCGGCAACGGCGTCTACCTCGCCGGCGACCAGGTGGCGGCCCCCGGCGTACTGGCCGAGGTCTCCTTCACCAGCGCCCTGGAGGCCGTCTCCCTCGCCCTCAACACCGGCACCCACCACACCCCCAACGCACCCCTGGGCCACACCCGTTGACCCGTATAAGCCGCACCCACCCCATCACCCCCACACACCACAGGAGCCGCCCCACCCCCAACGCCACCCTCATCGCCTTGACCTCAACTCGACTTGAGGTACCACAGTGGCGGCAGCTCAGTTGACCACCGCCACCGGGCGGGCCGGTCGCCCCCATAGGCGACCGCCCCGCCTCCCCACAGGAGACGACGCCACCATGCGCGCCATACAGCTGCACGCCTTCGGCCCCGCGGAAAACCTCGTCCACGAGACCCTCGACGACCCCGAGCCGGGCCCGGGCGAGGTCCGGATCGCCGTGGCCGCCGCGGGCGTCCACCTCCTGGACACCGCCCTGCGCGCGGGCCAGGAGGGCGGCCCCGCGCCACTGCCCGAACTGCCGACCGTGCCGGGCCGGGAGGTCGCCGGCACCGTCGACGCCCTCGGCGCGGGCACCGACCCCGGTTGGCTCGGCCGGCCCGTCGTCGCCCACCTCGGCATGGTCCCCGGCGGCTACGCCGAACTGGCCGTCACCGACGCCGACCGGCTGCACCCCCTTCCCGACGGCCTGGACCCGGCCCAGGCCGTCGCCATGATCGGCACCGGCCGCACCACCATGGGCGTCCTGCTCTGCGCCGCCCTCACCGCCGACGACATCGCGATCGTCCCGGCGGCCGCCGGCGGCATCGGCTCGCTGCTCGTCCAGTACGCCCGGCACGTCGGCGCCACGGTCGTCGGACTGGCCGGCGGCCCGGCCAAGGTCGCGCACGCCCGCGGGCTCGGCGCCGACCTCGCCCTCGACTACACCGACGCCAACTGGCCGATCCTCGCCCGCAGTTTCCTCGACGAGCGCGGCGCCCCCGGGGCCACCGTCGTCTTCGACTCGGTCGGCGGCGCCCCGGCCCGCGCGGCCGTGGACCTCCTCGCCCGCGGCGGCCGCCACCTGGTCTTCGGCTGGTCCTCCGGCGCCCCACTGACGCTCCCGGACGCCGAACTCGCCGAGCGCGGCCTCACCTCGGAGACCGTCCTCGGCCCGCCGATGCTGGCCCGGGTGGGCGGCATCAACCCGCTCCGCACCCTGGAGACCGCCGCCCTCGCCGAGGCCGCCGCCGGCCGCCTCCTCCCCACCGTCCACCGCTTCCCCCTCGCCGAGGCCGCGGCCGCCCACCGCGCCCTGGAGTCCCGCGGCACCATGGGCAAGGTCGTCCTGGAGCCGTAACCCGCCGCGCTCCTGGGCGACTTGGCCCGCCCCGGTGGCGGACACACGCGCCCCAGGGGCGGGCCCCCTCGCCCAGGGGCGGGCCTCACCCCCGGCGTCCGCCACGGGCCTCACCCGCCCCTCCCCACCTCTCCCCCTGCCCCTCCACCCCCGCGACACCCCCACGCTACGAACCACCCCACCCGCCCACATCACCCCAACGGCCACAATCCCCCCACCCCGCCCCGGCAAAAAGAACGGCCCTCCCCTCCTCCCGTCCCCGACCAACGTCCCGCCCCACCCAGGACGAAGGTCCTTACCAGGACCAAGGCCCCTTCCAGGACGAAGCCCCCAGCACGCCGAGGACCGTGTGGAGGACAGCGCGGAGGACAGCCCAGAAGACCGGGCCCTACCCCACCACCGCCAACTCCCGCCCCGTCACGTTCAGTCGCCGCGCCCCGGCCTCCGTGCACACCACGATGTCCTCGATCCGCACCCCGAACCGCCCCGGCAGATAGATCCCCGGCTCGATCGAGAAACACATCCCCGGCACCAGCGGCAGATGCTCGCCCTCCACCATGTACGGCGGCTCGTGCGTGGTGACCCCGATCCCGTGCCCCGTCCGGTGGATGAAGTACTCGCCGTACCCCGCAGCCTTGATCACCCGCCGCGCCACCCGGTCGATCTCCTGGCACGCGACGCCCGGCCGCACCGCCTCGAACGCCGCCTGCTGCGCCTCCCGCACGATCTCGTGCACCGTCCGCTCCTCCGCGCCCGGCTGCCCGACGTGCACGGTCCGCGTGGTGTCCGACCCGTACCCGTCCTTCAGCCCGCCGAAGTCGAGCACCACCATGTCGCCGTCCTGGATGACCCGCTCGCCCGCCTCATGGTGCGGATTGGCCCCGTTGGGCCCGGACCCGACGACCGTGAAGTCCACCTGACTGTGCCCGTGCTCGGTCAACAGCCGCGCCAGATCCGCCGCGATGTCGCACTCCCGCCGCCCGGCGAACTGCACCCCCAGGATGTCCTGGTACGTCGCGTCCGCGGCCGCCCCCGCCGCCGCCAGCCGCTCCACCTCGTACGCGTCCTTCACCGCCCGCAGCATCGGCAGCGCCTCCGTCAGCGCCGCGTAACCACCCGCCGGCGCCGACCGCTGCAACCCGAGCAGGTGCAGCGCCCACATCCCGTCCGACACCCCGTAACGCCCCTGCGGGACAAGCCACTTGCCCAGTTCGGCGTAGGGGTCCGCCCCGTCGGTCCACCCCACCACCTCCAGCGCCCCGGCCCCCGCGGCCCGCTCCGCGTCCGGCCGCTCCAAAACGGGCACCAGCAGCCGCCCCGCCCGCCCCGGCTCGATCACCAACGCCGTCAACCGCTCGGTGACGGCCGTCGGTTGGTACCCGCACAGCCACACCAGGTCCGGCCCCGGCGTGACGATCAGCCCCGCCAGCCCGGCGTCCACCGCGGCCCGCCCCGCCCGCGCCATCCGCCGCTCATACCCGTCCCGCGTCACAGACCCCGAATTCACCATGCCGCGAATCTACGCCGCACACGCCCCCACCACCCCTCAAAACCCTTCCCCCACACCCCACTTCACCCCTACCGACACGCACGTGGGGCGCCAACACCAGCACCCCACCACACGCGCCCCGTCCCTCAGGCCCCCGGCTTCTTGACCCACCCCTTCTGCACCAGGACGTTGCAGTGCCACCGCGCGTGGTGCGACGTTTCGTGGTTCTGCTTCTCCGCCGTCTTCACACAGTCGGCGTACCGGTACGGCGGCTTGTCCGCGGCATGGGCGCCGACCGCCCCCACCATCACCCCACCCATCGCAGCAGCCACGGCCAGAACGACACTCACTCGACGCACAGTTACCTTCCCTTCCTCCCGCCAAGGCCCAAATGCCTCGACGCACCTCACCTCCC
Organism: Streptomyces sp. NPDC090442; assembly: GCF_044769405.1. NCBI lineage: Bacteria > Bacillati > Actinomycetota > Actinomycetes > Kitasatosporales > Streptomycetaceae > Streptomyces > Streptomyces sp. NPDC090442. Next base: position 3,291 of record NZ_JBIVXW010000078.1, on the reverse strand, counting down.
CCAACGACCCACCCCACCCCGAGAAACGTCACCCCCCACCACACCGCCCGAACGCACCCCGCCCCCACACCCCCACAACCGCGCACGCAACGGACACGCCATCCGACCAACGGATCACCCACCTCCCCCTCACCCCCTCCAAACAAAGAAAAAGCCCAGGTCAGGGACTAACTGACCTGGACTTCCCAGAGCCCCCTGTCGGATTCGAACCGACGACCTTCGCTTTACAAGAGCGGTGCTCTGACCAGCTGAGCTAAGGAGGCGTACCGGAAGAAGTGTACCTAGGCGCGCCCGGTGCCGGTTGCCCTCTTCACCCATTGCTCCGCCGCCCGCCCGCAGCGCGCCCGTGCGCGGCCCACCGCCCCAATTCGTCCTCGTCCGCCTACTGACACCGGCCGCCGGTCCGGGTAGCGTCGCGGACGGTTCGTCGCTGTGGACTACACCACTTCGGGTGGTGGGCCTCCGGGGCGGTGGGCCGGCACTCCTTTACTCGGATCGTCCGGCACGTTCCTGCCGGTGAAGGGACACACCATGGCTACGGTCACCTACGACCAGGCGACCCGGATCTACCCGGGTTCCGACAAGCCCGCCGTCGACAAGCTCGACATCACCATCGAGGACGGCGAGTTCCTCGTCCTCGTCGGCCCCTCCGGATGCGGCAAGTCCACCTCGTTGCGGATGCTCGCGGGGCTGGAGGACGTCAACGAGGGCGCCATCCGCATCGGGGACCGGGACGTCACCCACCTCCCGCCCAAGGACCGGGACATCGCCATGGTGTTCCAGAACTACGCGCTCTACCCGCACATGACGGTCGCCGACAACATGGGCTTCGCGCTCAAGATCGCCGGGGTGCCGAAGGCCGAGATCCGGCAGAAGGTCGAGGACGCGGCGAGGATCCTGGACCTGACGGAGTTCCTGGGGCGCAAGCCGAAGGCGCTGTCGGGCGGGCAGCGGCAGCGGGTCGCGATGGGGCGGGCGATCGTACGGGAGCCGCAGGTGTTCCTGATGGACGAGCCGCTGTCCAACCTGGACGCCAAGCTGCGGGTGCAGACCCGTACGCAGATCGCGGGCCTCCAGCGCCGCCTCGGGATCACCACGGTCTACGTCACCCACGACCAGGTCGAGGCGATGACCATGGGCGACCGGGTCGCGGTCCTCAAGGACGGGCTGCTCCAACAGGTCGACTCGCCGCGGAAGATGTACGACCGGCCGGCCAACCTCTTCGTCGCGGGCTTCATCGGCTCGCCGGCGATGAACCTCGTCGAGGTGCCGATCACCGACGGCGGCGTGAAGTTCGGCAACAGCGTGGTGCCGGTCAGCCGGGAGGCACTGGCCGGCGCCGAGGGCGACACGACGGTGACGGTCGGCATCCGGCCCGAGCACTTCGAGATCGTCGAGCAGAACGCCGCGGCCGCAGCCTCGCTGTCCAAGGAGGCCGCGGACGCCCCGGCCGGCCTGGCGGTAACGGTCAACGTCGTCGAGGAGTTGGGCGCGGACGGCTACGTCTACGGGACGGCCGAGGTCGGCGGGGCGGTCAAGGACCTCGTCGTACGGGTCAACGGCCGCCAGGTGCCGGCCAAGGGCACCCAGCTGCACGTCGTCCCGCAGCCGGGCGAGACGCACGTCTTCTCCACCTCGACGGGCAAGCGGCTGACCGACTGAGGGGTTGCCCCCGGTGGAAGGGCCGATCGGCCTCAAACACCGGGTGGGCGGGGGCCGTTGCGCCCGCCCGGAAGGGTTTACCGCGGCGGCGGGGTGGGGTATTGCGGTTCCCCGCTCCGCCGCCGCGGCGCGTCCGGGACGGCAACGGGCCCGTGCCCAGGGCCCCGCAGGGCGGCGAACGCACCCCCGGATCCGCCCTCATCTCCCGCCATCCAAACGGGTTTTCGTATCAATGCGTCAACCCGACGACCGCACCGACAACCCAATCCATCCCCCGATGTGATGACCAAATGTCGCCAAATCATCACTCCTCGCTACCATCACGACGTGAACTCCGCAGCCCGCCGTATCGGCCGAACTCTCGCCCTCGTCCTGCCCGTCGTCCTCGTGCTCTCCGGGACCCTCGCGGTCACCCGCGTCCCCTGGGCCTCGAAGACCTCCGAGTCGCAGGTACTCGCCGCGTCCTCCGGGAAGGTCTCCACCAAGGCCGGCCCCCGCGCCGCCCAGGACGTCCTCCGGGACCGCCTCCTCGTCGAACTCCAGGAGGAGGACCCCGGCGTCGCCCTGACGCACCTCCAGGAGGCCACCAACGCCCGGCCCTCGCTGGCCAAGCACTGCGCCTCCATCGCCCGCGCCCTCGGCCGCGCCGCGGTCGCCAAGTACGGTGCCGCACACCGCGCCCAGGCGTTCTCCCGCCCGGTCTGCGACACCTCCTTCGCCTCCGGCGTGGCCGCCGCCCAGTGACCGTCGCTCGCACCCCATAAGGTGCGAACCATGACCGGAGCACCGCATCCGTACCCCACGCAGGCCGTGGTCCTGGCCGGCGGCCAGGGCTCGCGTCTCCGCCCGTACACCGATGACCGACCCAAGCCGATGGTCGAGATTCCCGGTACCGGGACCCCGATCATCGGCCATCAGCTCAACTGGCTCGCCACGGAGGGCGTCACCGACGCCGTCGTCTCCTGTGGGCACCTCGCCGAGGTCCTCCAGGAGTGGCTGGCGCGGGCCCAACTCCCCCTGCGCGTCACGACCGTCGTCGAGACCGAGCCGCTGGGTCGCGGCGGCGGCCTGAAGTTCGCCGCCGGCTCCCTGCCCCGCCCGGACGAGCCCTGGTACGCCACCAACGGCGACGTCTGGACCCGCTTCGCGCTCCGCGAGATGGCCGCCTTCCACCACGAGCGGGACGCCGTGGCCACTCTGGCGCTGGCCCGCCCGCGCATCCCCTGGGGCGCCGTCGAGACGGACGCCTTCGGGCACGTCCTGGACTTCATCGAGGCGCCGCCCTCCCCGCACCTGATCAACGCGGGCGTCTACGTCTTCTCCGCGGCCTTCGCCGCGCTGCTGCCCGCCCGGGGCGACCACGAGCGCACCACCTTCCCACGCCTCGCCCGGGAACGCCGACTGGCCGGCTATCCGCTCCCCCAAGGGGCCTACTGGCGCGCCATCGACACCACCAAGGACCTGGCCGAGGCCGCCAGGGAGCTGAACGAGCTGCCGTCGCAGGGCCGTTGAGCGGGCCCGCCCACTCCCTCGCGCCTAGGGCGCTTCTGACGGATCTCCGTGGAGGAAGGAGCGGCGTCTGGTGCGTGCGATCGCAAGGCGCCGGGATGTCTTCATAGCGGAGCTATG
>NZ_JBIVXW010000077.1:0-45240 GCF_044769405.1 Streptomyces sp. NPDC090442 | reverse complement strand
TCTTCATAGCGGAGCTATGGGGACATTTCGGCAACGCCGCGAGCGTGCGTGCCAGACGCCGCGACGCCGCGGAGATCCGTCAGAAGCGCCCTAGCCGCCAGGAGGGCCCGTGTTCACCTTCGTCCTCGGTTTCCTCGCCGAGCTCGCCGAGGAGACCGGCAGTTGGCTCGACCGCGTCCTGCCGGCGCCCGGACTGCGCCGCCCGCTGCGCTCCTGGCGCCGCCGACGGCCCTTCTGGGCCGGGCTGTGGACGGTGGCCGGCGGGCTGGAACTGATCGCACTGCCGCTGGCGCCGCTGCCGTTGATGCTGAAGGTCGGCGTCGGCGCGATGTCCGCGGTCGGGGTCGGGCTGGTGCTGATCGCCGGCGGTCTGTTCTTCGTCTTCGCGCCCGCCCAACGGCTGTTCGTCTCGGTGGTGACCGCCATCGCCTCCCTGGTCTCGCTCGCCACCACCAATCTCGGCGGCTTCGGCATCGGCTGCGGGCTGGGGCTGTTGGGCTCGTCGATGGCCTTCGGGTGGCTGCCGAACGCGGCACCTCCGGGACCGACGGACGCGACGGAACCGGAGGACGGGGCGGTGGCCGCGCGCCCAAAAGCGCCTGAGAGCCGGCCCGGACGCCGGCCCGGCGCCGCGGCCCTCGCCCTGACCCTCCCGCTCGCCCTCGCCGCCGGATTGACCACCGCGGCACCGGCCCGGGCGACCGGCGACGACCCGCGCGACGCCCCCGGCCGCGCCCCGCTGCCCTGCCTCACCGGCCTCGACACCGGCGGCGCCGACGACCCCGCCCCCACCGGCCCGCCCCCGTCCGGTGGCGGCCGGTCCGCGCCGCCCATCCGCACCGCACGCCCCGGCGAGATCGGCACCCCCGCTGACCTCACCGCCCTCGCCCCACCTGTCGTCATCGGCCGCCAACCCGGCCCCGGCCGCGCCACCTACCCCGTCAGCCCCTACTACCCCACCGTCAGCGCCACCCGCCTGACCGCCACCGACGCCGTCGTCCACGGCGCGACCTATCTGCCCACCCTGGGCGGCGGCCGGATCAAGGTCCTGTGGGTGCACGCCGCCCGGATCGTCGCCGACGACTACCGCCTCCGGGTCACCGGGCCCGAGGGCACCCCCCGTCTCCTCGATGTCCAACTCGACATCCGCAACGTCGACGTCTACGCCACCTCCCTCCAAGGCGCCCTGGAAATACCCTGGTTGAGGGTGCGCACCCCGTCGGTCCGCCTCGGCGCTGACGTGATCCCCGCCAACCTCCCGATCGCCGTCCGGCTGCCCTCGCTCACCCTGCGGCCGGTCACCGCGGGCCAGGTCCTCGCCGACGCCGCGGAGGCCCGCTACGCGCACCTGGGCAGCCATTAGCCGACCGCCCGCACGCCACCCACCTCAGGAGGCACGCACCATGGGCCGCTACACCCGACTGCGCACCATCCGCCGGATGGATCCCGAGCGGGACTTCGAGCAGATCTTCCGCTGGCTCATCCAGTACGAATTCCCGTGGGACTACACCCAGGGCGTCTCGATCGCCTTCCTGCGCGACTACGGCATCCCGCGCATCTCCCAACTCCTCGACCGCACGCAGGAGTTCGAGCGCAACGGGCAGAAGCGCTACGACGACACGGTGCTGCTCGGCTACGAGATGGCCGCCGACGGCTTCGACTCCGACCGCGGCCGCGCCGCCGCCCGCCACCTCAACCGCATCCACGGGAAGTACCGCATCCCCAACGAGGACTACCGCTACGTCCTGGCCACCACCGTCGTCGGCCCCAAGCGCTGGATCGACCGCTACGGCTGGCGTCCGCTGTGCGCCAACGAGAACGCCGCCCTCGCCCTGGTCGGCCACAAGCTGGCCACCCTGATGGGCATCGAGGGCGCGCCCCGCACCATGGCCGGCTACGAACGGCTCATGGACGCCTACGAGGCGGAGCGGTTCGCCTACCACCCGGCCAACCACCGGGTCGCGAACGCCACGTTCCGGGTCATGGCCTCCTGGTACCCGGCCGCGCTCCGCCCCGCCATCGCCCGCTTCTCCCTCGCCCTGCTCGACGAACCGCTGCTCCGCGCCCTCGGCTTCCCGCCGCAGCCGTCCTGGTTACGGGCGCTGGCCCGCCGCGCGCTGCGCGCCCGGGCGGCGCTCGTCCGACTGCTGCCCGCCCGGCCCGACTCCCGCCCCGGCCTGCACCGGCCCCGCTCCTACCCCTTCGGCTACACCCTCGACGACCTCGGGCCCGCCTGGGCCCAGCACCGTCCGCTCCGCCCGCTGCCCCACGAGGACGGCTGACGACCGCGCCGCTCTCCCCTTCCCCGCCCACCGGCGAGCCGGTCGGCGGGCATCCCGCGGCCGTCCTCACCGGCAGTCGGCGGCCGACACCGCTCAGCGGTCCAGCAGCGGAGTCAGATACCTGCGGGCGAAGCCCCGCGCCTGCTCGTCGTCGTTCAGCGCGAAGCAACTCACCGGATTCAGCAGGAAGGAGACGGTGATCCGGACCATCAGCTCGGCGACCGCCGTCGGATCCCCCGCGGGCTCACCGGACCCGTCCCCCTCCTGCCGCTGCGCCCTGCGCAGATGCCCCGCCAGGTATCCCCGCATCGCCAGGAACGAGGGCCCGCTCTCCAGCGTGAGGTACGGCAGCATGGTCTCCGGCTCCAGCCGCAGCAGCCCGCCGATCAACGGATGCCCCCGGGTCAGCCGCAGGATGGCGGCGAACCCCTCCACCATCCGCTCCTCCATCGTCGGCAGCCCGGCCACCGCCGCGTCCACCTCGGCGACGAAGTGCCGGTACTCGCGCAGCAGCACCCGTTGCACCAACTCGTCCTTGCTGCCCACCCGTCGGTACACCGTGACCCGCGAGACCCCGGCCCGTTTGGCCACGTCGTCGACGGTGGACCGGCGCAGCCCGAAGGTCATGAACTGCTCCCGCGCCGCGTCCAGGATCCGCTCGGTCAGCGCTCCCCCGTCGCCCGGCCCGCTCTCCAAGGCCCGGGCCAGCAGCCGCCCTTCGTCCGCCATCGGTCCCCCTCCGCAGAGCCGCCACGCACCGACGGCACCCCGCCAGCGACAGAGAGACTAACCGAATCACTTTGTAACGACGCCCAGCGCAACGGGCATTCCGTACCCCGGACGGCCTGCCCGGACGGGAGCGGGGCGCGCCCACGACCCTGCCGCGGCCGGCGACTCACGCGCCGAAGGGCACCGGCGGGGCGCCACCGACGCGCGCCATGATCCGTCCATCTCCTACCCACCGGGAGGTTACCTAGAAGTAACCCAAGCTGATTTGATGTGCGTCGCCGGTTCATTCCCACCAACCCCCCACCTGCACAGGGAGATTCCGTGCCGCACTCCGCGCAGCGTACGTCCCGGGCCGCCGCGATCGCCGCGGCCCTCGCCGCCACGCTGGCCGTCGCGTCCCCCACCGCGTCGGCCGCGAGCGCTCCTCGACTCAAGGTGCTCACCTACAACACCTTCCTCATGAGCAAGAACCTCTATCCCAACTGGGGCCAGGACCACCGGGCCCAGGCCCTCCCCGCCGCGGACTTCTTCCACGGCAATGACGTCGTCGTGCTCCAGGAAGCCTTCGACAACTCCGCCTCCGACGCCCTCAAGTCCCGGGCGGCCGCCGAGTATCCGCACCAGACCCCGGTGGTCGGCCGCAGCAGGAGCGGCTGGGACGCCACCGGCGGCGCCTACTCGTCCGTCGTGCCCGAGGACGGCGGGGTGACGCTGCTCAGCAAGTGGCCGATCCTGCGCAAGGAGCAGTACATCTACAAGGACTCCTGTGGCTCGGACTCCCTCTCCAACAAGGGCTTCGTCTACGCGGAGTTGAACGTGTCCGGCACCAGGGTGCACGTGGTCGGCACGCACACCCAGTCCACCGACTCGGGCTGCAGGGCCGGCGAGGCCGCCGCCGACCGCGCCAAGCAGCTCAAGGAGATGGACGCCTTCCTCGACGCCCAGCACATCCCGGCGGACGAGGAGGTGATGGTCGCCGGCGACCTGAACATCGACTTCCACGGCACCGAGTACCAGGCCCTGCTGGCCAACGGCGACCTGGCCCCCGCGGACAGCCGCACCGGCCACCCGTACTCCTTCGACACTCACGAGAACTCGATCGCGTCGTACCGCTACCCGAACGACCCCCGCGAGGACCTGGACTACGTGCTGTTCCGCAACGGCCATGCCCGGCCGGCCGGTTGGCGCAACACGGTGGTCAAGGAGCAGTCGGCGCCCTGGACCGTCTCCAGTTGGGGCAAGAAGTACACCTACACCAACCTCTCCGACCACTACCCGCTCGTCGCCGGCTGATCCGGCGCACGGCCCGTGACCCCGCAAGCCCCCTGGCCCGGTGGACCCCGTGGACCCCGCGGTACGGCACCCCCCGGACCGTCAGCCGTCGTAGACCGTCACGGCCACCCCGCGCTCGACCAGCCGGCGGGATATCAGCGGCTCCATGCGGGACCACGTCCCGCCGGCCAGGCCGCAGCCGATCCGCGGCATGTGAACCGATGCCCCCCACTCCACGGCCCGCTCCGCGACCCGGCCGAGGCCGGCGGCTATCGCCTCGTACCGCACCGGCGCCCCCGCCCCGCCGACGGGGGCGCCCGCCGGTCGAGCGGGGCCGCGGGCCCGGCGGGCCATCCCGCGCTGCCCGATGACGTTGGCCACCCACAACTCCTCGCCGACCCGCACGAACTGCACGGCGCCCAGCCCGAAGTCGTTTCCCGCGCGCTCCCGGTACCAGCGGCGGTAGGCGCGCTCCGGCTCCGGCCAGCGGCGGGAGACGGCGCGGACGAAGCCCTTGCCCCAGCCCCCGACGTCATTGCAGACGTGCACGATCATCTTGACGCCCGCGCCCTGCGGCGCGGTGGCATCACCGTCGACATAGGTGATGACGGCGTCGATCCCCGTTTTCTCAGCCATGTCTCAACGGTACGGACGACCACTGACAACGGGCCGGACGCACCGGGGCGGTCGCGGTGCCCCTCGGGCCCCGCGACCGCCCCGATCAACGCGAACCTCCGTCCGCGCGCGCCCTATTCGGCGAGTTCGCGCTCCTCCGCGATCCGGCGCACCCGGCCGCGCACCGCGAACCAGCCGACGACCAGCGCCACCGCGAGGACCGGAACCATCAACACGGTCTGCCGGCCGACGCCCTTGTCGAACCACATCAGCACGATCACCCCGAGCAGGAAGACGATGGTGGCGATGTCCGTGACCGGCGTGCCCGGCAGTCGGAAGCGCGGGCGCTCCACGAGGCCCTCCTTGGCCCGGCGGACGAAGACCATGTGACAGACCATGATCGTGCACCAGGTGCTGATGATGCCCAGCGCCGCGATGTTGATCACGATCTCGAACGCCTTGCCCGGCAACCAGTAGTTGAGCCCGACGCCGAGCACGCACACCGTGGAGGTGAGCATGATGCCGCCGTAGGGCACCTGGCTGCGGTTCATCCGGGCGGCGAACCTCGGCGCGGAGCCGGCCATGGACATCGAGCGCAGGATGCGACCGGTGGAGTAGAGGCCGGAGTTGAGGCTGGACATCGCCGCGGTGAGCACGACGAGGTTCATCACATCGCCCGCGTGCGGGATGCCCACGTGGGACAGCACGGTGACGAACGGACTCTCGTTGGCACTGAAGACGTTCCACGGCAGCAGCATCGTCAGCAGGAGCACCGAGCCGACGTAGAAGATCCCCACCCGCCACATGATCGAGTTCACGGCCTTGGGCACGACCTTCTGCGGATCGCTGGTCTCACCCGCGGTGACGCCGACCAGCTCGACCGCGGAGTAGGCGAAGACCACGCCCTGGAGCACGACCACCACGGGCAGCAGACCGGTCGGGAAGAGCCCGCCGTGGTCGCTGATCAGATGCAGGCCCGGGGTGTGTCCGTCGACCGGGTGCTGGGTGGCCAGCAGGAAGATCCCGATGAACATGAAGGCGACCAGCGCCGCGACCTTGATGATGGCGAACCAGAACTCCAGCTCGCCGAAGATCTTCACCGAGATCAGGTTGACCGTGAGCACCACCGCCAGCGCGATCAGCGCCATCACCCACTGCGGGATGCTGGTGAACATGCTCCAGTAGTGGGTGTAGAGGGCGATCGCGGTGATGTCGGCGATACCGGTGGTCGACCAGTTGACGACGTACATCCACCCCGCGACGTAGGCGCCCTTCTCGCCCAGGAACTCCCGGGCGTAGGAGACGAACGAGCCGGACGACGGGCGGTGCACCACCAGCTCGCCGAGGGCCCGGACGACGAAGAAGGCGAAGAGGCCGCAGACCGCGTAGGCGATGGCCAGCGCGGGACCGGCGGAGTGCAGTCGGCCGCCGGCCCCCAGGAAGAGGCCGGTGCCGATCGCGCCGCCGATGGCGATCATGTTGATGTGTCGGCCCTTGAGGCCCTTGCTGTAGCCGGCGTCCCCCGCGTCCTGCCGGATCCCGCTCCCCCCGCCCGATGATCGCTGGGATGCATCTTCGACGGTTTTTGTGCTCACTACTGGTTCATCTCGCTTTCGGAGAGCTCGACCACACTGGCACCGCGGGTCGCGCGAACGGCCAGTCGGCACACCTTCCCCGAAGAGTGGCCCCCCGTCTGTGTGCGACATCACATGGCGTACATTCGCTCCAAGGTCTGTCCGTATATGTGGCGAATGACATGGCGGCGGAGCTTCAGCGACGGCGTTAGTTCGCCACTCTCCGGCCCCCATTCCTCACCCAGCAACGAAAATCGCTTGACCTGTTCGGTGCGGTTCAGCTGGGCGTTGGCCGCCGCCACGCCCCGCTCGACCTCCGCCCGGACCACCGCATTCCGGGCCAACTCCGCCAAGCTCCCCGTCACTCCGTGCCGCGCCGCCCAGGCCGGGGCCAGCTCCGGGTCCAACACCAGCAGCGCCACCAGATACGACCGGCCGTCGCCGTGCACCAGCGCCTGCCCGATGAGCGGGTGCTCCTTGAGGGCGTTCTCGACCAGCGCCGGCGAGACGTTCTTGCCGGTCGAGGTCACGATCATTTCCTTCTTGCGGTCGGTCAGCCAGAGGAAGCCGTCCGCGTCGATCCGCCCGATGTCGCCGGTGCGGAACCAGCCGTCCGCCCCGGTGACCGGCTCCACCGTCCCGTCCGCCCGCAGATACCCCGCGCACACCGTCCGGCCGCGCACCTCGATCTCCCCGTCCGCGGCCGTCCGCACCGCCAGCCCGTCGAGCGGCCGGCCGACCGAGCCCAGGCGGAACGCCCCCGGGGCGTTGGTGGTGGCCACCCCGACCGTCTCGGTCAGCCCCCACGCGTCCATGATCACGATGCCGAAGCCGGCCCAGAACCGCACCACCTCCTGGGGCATCGGCGCCGAGGCGCTCGCCGTCCAGACCAGCCGGTCGAAGCCGGCCGCCGCCAACAGCGGATCCAGCACCTCCGCCTTCGCCGTCGCGTACGCCGCCGCCAGCCCGGCGGGCGGTCGCTCCCCGCGCTCCCGGCAGGCGACATGGGCGCGGGCGGTCTCCGCCGCCGCGACCACCGCCCGCCGGCGCTCCTCGGGCAGTTGGTCCAGCACGGCCCGGACCGCGGCGGTCAGCTTCTCCCACACCCGCGGCACCCCGAAGAACTGCGCCGGCCGCAGCTCCCGGGCGACCGCCCCGACCTGCGCCGGGTCCGCGCAGAGGTGGACGTGCGAGGCCCGGAAGACCGGCAGGTAGAGGCCCAACATCCGCTCGGCGATGTGCGCGAAGGGCAGGTAGCAGAGGTGCTCGACGTGGTGCGGGAGCTCCACGACGGCGTCCAGCGCCACCGCGTTCTGCACCACCTGGCGGTGGTTGATCACCACGCCCTTGGGGTCGCCGGTCGTCCCGGAGGTGTAGACGACGGTCAGCGGATCCTCCGCCCCGCCCCGGCGCCACTCGGCCTCGAACTCCCCCGGGTCGTACGCCGCGGCACCCCGGGACCGTAGCGCGGCGAAGCTCTCGTGCCGCCCGTCCGCCGCCCCTCCGGGCCGCGCCCCCTCCCCCGGCTCGACGGTCACCAGCCGTTCCAACCGGGCCGCCGCATCGTCGAACAGCGGCGCCCAACGCGCCCGCTCCCGAGGTCCCTCCACCACCGCCAGCCGGGCCCGACTGTGCCGCGCGATATGGGCGATCTGGCCCGGCGCGGCGGTGCCGTAGACGGTGACCGGCACGGCCCCCAGGTGCACCAGGGCGAGATCGCTGAGCCAGTGCTCGGCGCGGTTGCCCATCATCAGCAGGACGATCTCCCCGCGCCGGACGCCCAGCGCCCGGAAGCCGGCGGCCAGTTCACCGATCCGCCGGCGGGCCGCCGCCCAGCTCAGCGTCCGCCAACCGCCGGCCTCCGGGGCGCGCCACGACAGGGCCGGCCGCGCCCCGTGGTCCTCGGCGTTGCGCAACAACAGGGCGGGCAGCGTCAGTTCGCCCGGATCACCGGGCATGCGCAGGGGCGTGGTCATGGCGGCCTCCCGAGAGGGTGGGACGTGCGCTGCGGACCGTACGAGGGTCCGGGCCCCACCCGGCGGGAGCCCGGCTGTGCGAGGGAGCGGTGAGAAGGTTTCACAAGGCTGGTGAGACAGCAATACTGTTGAACATGATGGAGTCCGCGCCCGACCTGACCGTCGACGAACTCGCCGCCCGTGCCGGCGTCACGGTCCGCACCATCCGCTTCTACAGCACCCGCGGACTGCTGCCGCCCCCCGAGATCGGCCCGCGCCGGGTCGGCCGCTACGGAGCGGACCACCTCTCGCGGCTCGCGCTGATCGAGGAGCTCCAGCACCAGGGCCTGACGCTGTCCGCCATCGAACGCTACCTGGCGCAGTTGCCGCCCGATCTGAGCGCCCAGGACCTGGCCATCCACCGGGCCCTGGTGGCCAGTTGGCTACCGGACCAGGCGGAGGACGCGACCCGGGACCAACTGGAGCGGCGGGTCGGCCGGGAGCTGACCGAGGAGGACCTCGACCGGCTGGCGGCGATGAACGTCCTGGTGCGGACAGCGGACCCCCGGGTCTTCCGGGTCGATCCGGGGCTGCTGCACCTGGGGGCGCGGCTGCTCGACGTGCCGATCGCGCTGGAGACGATCCTGGCGGCGCGCACCGTCGTCATCGAGCACACCCGCTCGGCGGCCCGCGAGCTCAGCCGGCTCTTCAAGGACGAGGTATGGGAGCCGTACCGGGACGGCGGGGCGGACGCGGCGGAGGTGGCGCGGGTGAAGTCGCTCTCGGCGCACATGCAGCCGATGGTGGTGCAGGCACTGGTCACCGCCTTCCAACGGTCGATGAGGGAAGAGCTGCGCGAGTGGCTCGGCGCGGGCGAGCGCGACGGCCGGGAGGGCCGGGACGCGGGCGTCGGCCGGCGCGAGGGCTGAGGGGGCGGACCGCCAGGGCCCGCCCCCGGCACCCACTCAGTCCGTGAACCTCTCGCCCCGCTCGGCCTTTTCGACCAGCAGCGCGGGCGGCGCGAACCGGTCACCGTAGGCGGCCTGGAGCTCGCGGGCGCGGGCCACGAACCCGCGCGGACCGACGAGTTCCTCCCGCCCCGGCCCGCCCTGGTAGCCGTTGATGTACTGGAGCACGCCGCCGGTCCAGCCCGGGAAGCCGATGCCCAGGATGGAGCCGATGTTGGCGTCGGCGACGGAGGTCAGTACGCCCTCCTCCAGGCAGCGGACGGTGTCCAGCGCCTCGGAGAACAGCATCCGCTCCTGCATGTCCACGAACGGGACGGCGGCGCCCGCCCGTTGGAAGCGCTCCCGCAGCCCCGACCACAGGCCGGTCCGCTTGCCGTCCTCGCCGTACTCGTAGAAGCCCCCGCCGCCACTGCGCCCGGGGCGGCCGAACTCGTCGACCATGCGGTCGATGACGGCGTCGGCCGGGTGCGGCTCCCAGGTGCCGCCGGCCTCCTCGACGGCGCGCCGGGTCTCGTTGCGGATCTTCCGCGGGAGGGTGAGGGTCAACTCGTCCATCAGGGACAGCACCTTGGCCGGGTAGCCGGCCTGGGCCGCGGCCTGCTCGACGGAGGCCGGGTCGAGGCCCTCGCCGATCATCGCCACGCCCTCGTTGATGAACTGGCCGATGACGCGGGAGGTGAAGAAGCCGCGCGAGTCGTTGACGACGATGGGCGTCTTGCGGATCTGGCGCACCAGGTCGAAGGCGCGGGCCAGCGCCTCGTCGCCGGTCCGCCCGCCCTTGATGATCTCCACCAGCGGCATCTTGTCCACCGGCGAGAAGAAGTGCAGGCCGATGAAGTCCGCGTCCCGCTCGACGCCCTCGGCCAGCACCGTGATCGGCAGGGTGGAGGTGTTGGAGCACAGCAGCGCGTCGGGGGCGACGACGTGCTGGATCTCCTTGAACACCTTGTGCTTGAGGGCGACGTCCTCGAAGACCGCCTCGATGACCGCGTCGCAGCCAGCGAGGTCGGTGGGCTCGGCGGTGGGGGTGATCCGGGCCAGCAGCTCGTCCCGCTTCTGCTCGGTGGTGCGCCCCTTGGCCAGTGCCTTGGCGAGCAGTCCCGCGGAGTACTCCTTGCCCCGCTGGGCCGCCTCCAGCGTGACGTCCTTGAGGACGACCTCGATGCCGGCCTTGGCGCAGGCGTAGGCGATCCCGGCGCCCATCATGCCGGCGCCCAGGACACCGACCTTCCGGACCGTGCGCGGCTCGACGTCCTTGGGGCGGCTCCGGCCGGCGTTGACGGCCTGGAGGTCGAAGAAGAACGCCTGGATCATGTTCTTGGAGACCTGGCCGGTGACCAGCTCGACGAAGTAGCGCGCCTCGATGGTCTGCGCGGTCTCGAAGTCGACCTGGGAGCCCTCGACGGCCGCGGCGAGGATGTTCCGCGGCGCCGGGTAGGGCGCGCCGGCAAGCTGCTTCTTGAGGTTGGCGGGGAACGCCGGGAGGTTGGCGGCGAACTTCGGGTGGGCCGGCGTGCCGCCGGGGATCTTGTAGCCCTTGACGTCCCAGGGCTGCTGGGACTCGGGGTGGGCGTCGATGAACTCCCGTGCCCTGGCGAGCAGTTCGTCGGCGCTCTGGGCCACCTCGTGGATCAGCCCGTTGTCCTTGGCGCGGGTGGCGTTGTACTGCGTGCCCTGGAGGAGGACCTTCAGCAGCGCGTCGGTGATGCCCAGCAGCCGGACGGTGCGGGTGACGCCGCCGGCGGCGGGCAGCAGGCCGAGGGTGACCTCGGGCAGGCCGATCTTGGTGCCGGGGGTGTCCAGGGCGACGCGGTGGTGACAGGCGAGGGCGATCTCGTAACCGCCGCCCAGCGCGGCGCCGTTGATCGCGGCGACGACGGGCTTGCCGAGCGTCTCGATCCGGCGCAGGTCGCGCTTGATGCCGTTGCCCGCCTCGAACGCCTGCTGGGCGTGATCGGGCGTGACGGCGATCAGGTCGTGCAGGTCGCCGCCGGCGAAGAAGGTCTTCTTGGCGGAGGTGAAGATGATGCCGCGGATGCCGTCCCGCTCGGCCTCCAGCCGGTCGGCAACCGCCTTCAGGGAGGTCTTGAAGGCGTCGTTCATGGTGTTGGCGGACTGGTCGGGGTCGTCGAGGACGAGGGTGACGACGCCGGTCTCGTCCTGTTCCCAGCGGATGGTGGTGGATTCACTCATGGCTTGCCTACTCCGTTGTGGGGTGGGACGAGGGGTCAGAGGCGCTCGATGACGGTGGCGACGCCCATGCCGCCGCCGACGCAGAGGGTGGCCAGGCCGTAGCGCTTGTCCTGCCGCTCCAGTTCGTCGACGAGGGTGCCCAGGATCATCGCGCCGGTGGCGCCGAGGGGGTGGCCCAGGGCGATGGCGCCGCCGTTGACATTGACCTTGTCCAGGCTGAGGCCCATGTCCTTGACGAAGCGCAACACGACCGCGGCGAACGCCTCGTTGATCTCGACCAGGTCGATGTCGTCGATGGTCAGGCCGGCCTTGGCCAGCGCCTTGCGGCTGGCCGGCGCGGGGCCGGTGAGCATGATCGTCGGCTCGGATCCGGAGACCGCGGCGGAGATGATCCGGGCCCGCGGGGTCAGGCCGTAGCGCTCGCCGACCTCCTTGGAGCCGATGGCGACCAGCGCCGCGCCGTCCACGATGCCGGAGGAGTTGCCGGCGTGGTGGACGTGGTCGATCTTCTCGACCCAGTGGTACTTCTGGAGCGCGACCGCGTCGAAGCCGCCGGCGTCGCCGATGGCGGCGAAGGACGGCTTCAGACCCGCGAGGGAGTCGGCGGTGGTACCGGGGCGCAGGTGCTCGTCGTGGTCGAGGACGACCAGGCCGTTGCGGTCCCGCACCGGGACGACGGAGCGCTCGAAGCGGGCGTCCTTCCAGGCCGCGGCGGCCCGCTCCTGGGAGAGCGCGGCGTACTCGTCGACGTCGCGGCGGGAGTAGCCCTCGATGGTGGCGATGAGGTCGGCGCTGATGCCCTGCGGGACGAAGCCGGTGTCGAAGTTGGTCATCGGGTCGGCGAACCAGGCGCCGCCGTCGGACGCCATCGGGACCCGCGACATCGACTCCACGCCGCCGGCCAGGACGAGGTCCTCCCAGCCGGAACGGACCTTTGCGGCGGCCATGTTGACGGCTTCGAGGCCGGAGGCACAGAAGCGGTTCTCCTGTACGCCGGCGACCGTGTCGGGCAGCCCGGCGGCGATCGCGGCGATCCGGGCGATGTCGGAGCCCTGGTCGCCGACCGGTCCGACGACGCCCAGCACGATGTCGTCGATCGCGGCCGGGTCCAGGTCGGGGAAGCGCCGCCGCACCTCGTGGATCAGGCCGACGACGAGGTCGATCGGCTTGGTGCCGTGCAGCGCGCCGTTGGCCTTGCCGCGGCCGCGGGGGGTGCGGATCGCGTCGTACACATACGCTTCGGTGCTCACTGAAAAGCCTTTCTATCGGCCGGGGTCCGGGGCCCGCGGCGTCAGCCGCTGACGTTCCGGACCGGAAGGCACGATCGGGAGGGTTAGCCGAGCAGGGAGCGGCCGATGATCTCCTTCATGATCTCGGTCGTCCCTCCGTAGATGGTCTGGATGCGGCCGTCGGTGAAGGCCCGGGCGACGGGGAACTCGGTCATGTAGCCGTACCCGCCGTGGAGTTGGAGGCACCGGTCGGCCACCCGCTTCTGCAGTTCGGTGGCCCACCACTTGGCCATCGAGGCGTGCACCGCGTCGAGGGCGCCCTCGGAGTGGTCGGCGATGCAGCGGTCGAGGAAGGTGCGGGTGACCGCGCACTCGGTGGCCATCTCGGCTATCTCGAACCGGATGTGTTGCAGCTTGGCCAGCGGCCGGCCGAACGCCTCGCGCTCCTTGACGTAGCCGGTGGTGATCTCCAGCAGGTGCTCGGCGGCGGCGATCCCGGCGACCGCTATCGCCAGCCGTTCCTGGGCGAGGTTGGTCATCAGGTGCACGAACGCCCCGTTGAGCTCGCCGAGGAGGTTCTCCTTGGGCACCCGGACGTCGTTGAAGAACAACTCGGCGGTGTCCTGGGACTTCTGGCCGATCTTGTCGAGGTTGCGACCGCGCTCGAAGCCGGCGGCGCCGCGCTCGACCACCAGCAGGCTCAGGCCGTGCGCGCCGCCCTCGGGGGTGGTCTTGGCGACGACGATGACGAGGTCGGCGAGGATCCCGTTGGAGATGAAGGTCTTGGAGCCGTTGAGGACCCAGTGGTCGCCGCGGTCCTCGGCGGAGGTGCGGATGCCCTGGAGGTCGGAGCCGGCGCCGGGCTCGGTCATCGCGATGGCGGTGACGATCTCGCCGCTGCAGAACCCGGGCAGCCAGCGGCGCTTCTGCTCGTCGGTGGCGAGCGAGGTCAGATAGGGGCCGATGATGTCGTTGTGCAGCCCGATGGCGAACCCCGGGGTGCCGGCGCGGGTGAACTCCTCGGCCAGGACGGCGCTGTAGCGGAAGTCGGTGGCGCCCCCGCCGCCGTACTCCTCGGGCACGGCCAGGCCCAGCAGCCCCTGCCGACCGGCCGCCCGCCAGGCGTCCCGGCTGACGATGCCGTCCTTCTCCCACTGCTCGTAGTGGGGCGTCACCTCCTTGGCGAGGAAGGTGCGCACCGTCTCGCGGAAGGCGTCATGGTCCTCGGTGAAGATCTGGCGCTTCACTCTGCTTGTCCCTTCGGGGGATGGTCGTGGGTGGACGGCGGTGCTCACTGCCCGCCCGGGGCCGGAGCCCCGACGAGCGCTTCCTCGTACGACGGCGGGTGCTCCCCGGTCGGACCGGCGAACGCTCCTCGATCGGGCCTTCAGGAACGGTCGTTGGCGATCCCGATGACCTTCGCGGGGCCGGGGCCCCAGCCGGTGCCTGGGTCCGGGCGTATGGAACGGGATCGGGGGCTCCGGGGACTCATGGGACCCACAGGCTGGGCGGGTTGGGCGATGGGCCTCGTCGTGGCGGGCCCGGGGTGCGCGGCCGTCCTGCTCTCGGGGGCGGGGACGGGTGCGAGGGCTGCGGCGCCTCCCAGCGACGGTTGGGAATCTGCGGCCGGGAGCACGCTCGCCCGACTACGCCCACGGGCGTGCCCTTCAGGCCCGACCGGACGGCCGCGAAGACGCACCCGGCGGAGCACACCCAACTCGACGCCGGAACCGCCGACTTGCACGGCGAGGCGAGCCCGCTCGACGCGGGCCGCGACCGCCTCGCCCGCGCGGCGCGGGGCGGCCGCGTGCCGGACGCCGGTGGACGGTGCCATCAGTGGGCCGCCTCCTTCCGCTCGGTGTCGCGCGGGACGGCGTCCGGGCCGGTGAGGCTGGGGACGCGCCAGTCGCGGGCGACCTCTTCGGTGTCCGCGCCGGGGCGGGCGGGAGGTCTGCGGAGCGTCCCGGGGGTGGCGGAGAAGCGGGGCGCGGGGGCGGGTTGGGTGAGGCCGGCGTGCTCGGTGAAGGTGCCGCGGGCGGCGAGGTGGGGGTGCCCGGGCGCCTCGCGCAGCGAGAGCACGGGGGCCACACAGGCGTCGGACTCCTGGAAGACGGCGGTCCATTCGTCCCGCGTGCGGGTCCGGAAGCGGTCGGCGATGGCCGTGCGCAACGCGCCCCAGGCGGCGAGGTCGTCCCGCCCCGGGACCTCGTCCTCGATGCCGAGCAGGCGGACGAACTCGGCGTAGAACCGCGGCTCCAGCGCGCCGACGGCCATATAGCCGCCGTCCGCGGTCTCGTACGCGCCGTAGAACGGCGCGCCGCCGTCGAGCAGATTGGCGCCGCGCCGGTCCTGCCAGCCGCCGGCCGCCAGCATGCCGTGGATCATCGCCGTCAGATGGGCCGTGCCGTCGACGATGGCGGCGTCGACGACCTGGCCCGCGCCGCCCTCGGCGCGGGCGTGCTGGAGCGCGGCGAGGACCCCGATGACGAGGTAGAGCGAGCCGCCGGCGTAATCGCCGAGCAGATTGGCGGGAATAGCGGGCGGGCCGTCGGGCGGGCCGATCATGCCGAGGGCGCCGGTGATGGCGATGTACCCGATGTCGTGCCCGGCGGTGCCGGCGAGCGGGCCCTGCTGGCCCCAGCCGGTCATCCGGCCGTAGACCAGACGGGGATTGCGGGCCAGACAGGGCTCGGGCCCGACGCCCAACCGCTCGGCCACGCCGGGGCGGTACCCCTCGATCAGGACGTCGGCGCGCTCGACCAGATCGAGGACCTTCGCGACCCCGGCCGGCTGCTTGAGGTCCACCAGCACCGAGCGCTTGTTGCGGTTGGTGAGGTCGGACGCCGGATCGATGCCCAACCCGGCGCCCCCTGGCCGGTCCACCCGGACGACGTCGGCGCCCAGATCGGCCAACAGCATGGCCGCGAACGGGCCGGGGCCGATGCCGGCGAGCTCCACCACCCGCACGCCGCTCAGCGGGCCGTTGCCTGACTCCGTCATCGCGCCCCATGCCTTCCGCACTGTGACACTTCTGATGTAACACTCGCGATGTTAAGAACGCGTTCCACTTTCCACAAGCCCCCTCGCGCCAAGTGGCCGTCAACGTCAAAAGACCCGTCGCGTCGATGCTCAACCGCCATCTCCGCCACGGGCCTTCGCGCGCCGCTGTCGCCGCGCCGCTATCCCCCGCCGAGCCGGTCGATGAGCCGCACGGGGGCTATCCGGCGACCGGGCGCCGCCGTCGCCCGCACCGCCGCCGCCCTCGGCCGCGCCGTCCTCGTCATGCCGTCCTCCACGTCCGCTCCCCCGTCCCGACACCGGCGCGCTGCCCGTCCGTGAGCCGCGCATGCGCCCGCGCATCCCGTCGCCAACAACGCTAACCGCGACCACTGACAACGGCCCGCACAGCCCCGAACGCCGGGCCGGTGGAGGGACAATGCCGTCATGTCACAGCTCTCTTCCGCACTGTTCGACGTCCGCGCCGGGCAGGGACTGCGCCAGTTCGCCGAGCTGGCCATAGCCCTGCTGTTGTCCTCGCTGATCGGGTTGGAGCGCGAGGCCCGGCAGAAAAGCGCCGGTTTGCGCACCCACACCCTCGTCGGCGTGGGCAGCGCACTGTTCATGGAAGTGTCCATACACGGCTTCAGCTCCATGCTCGGCATCGAGGGCGTGGCGCTGGACCCGTCCCGGGTCGCCGCGCAGGTCGTCTCCGGCATCGGCTTCATCGGCGGCGGCCTGATCTTCGTGCGCAAGGACGCGGTCCGGGGGCTGACCACGGCCGCGACCATCTGGCTGACCTGCGCCATCGGGATGGCGTGCGGCGGCGGGTTGCCGCTGCTGGCGATAGGCGCGACGGCCGTGCACTTCCTCATCGTGCGCGGTTTCTCCAAGGTGTCGGAGCGGATCACCTCGGGCACACCCCTCGACCGCATAGAGCTGCGCCTGACCTACCAGACACAACGGGGGCTGCTGGGACGGATGTTGGCGCTGTGCACCGGCAGCGGGTTCCGGGTGACCGACGTCCAGGTGGAGACCGCCCCGGCAGACGTCTCCATGGCGGCCGAGGTACTGCTCCGGCTGGAGGGCAGTGGCTCCGCACACCCCCTGGTCGAGGCGCTGACGGAACTCGACGGCGTCCGCGGGGTGGCACTGGGGCGGCACGACGACAGCACGGAGTGACCGCCGCCCCCGACGCGCACGCCTGAGCCACCCAGGGGCCCCATGGGCGGCCCGCTCCTCTACTACGGCGCACCCGCCGACGCCTCCCCGCCGTCGGCGTCCGCCGCACGCACCCCGCGCACTCCGTCCCGCTCCGACCCCGGTTCCCGCCCCGGCACGAGGTGGTCATCGATCGCCTGACGGTCAGCCAACCGCCCGAGCCGCCGCGGAACATCGCCGCCCACCAGGACGACGACCAGGAGCGTCAGCCCGAAGGTGAGCACCGCCAGGGCCCGCCCCAGGGGAATGCCCCGGGCGAGCTGCGCCCCCAGGACCGGCGCCACCGCCCCGCCCAGCGCCCCCACGTTGTAGACGAAACCGAGCGAGGCGGCACGGGTCGCGGTCGGGAAGTGGCCCGCGATGTACTTCGGCAGGATCCCGGAGATGCCCTGCCCCAGGGCCAACAACACGAAGATCAGCACCCCCAGCCCCACCAGGCTCCCGCGCACCGCGAACACCGGGAACACGAACGCCAACGACGCCAACAGGGTCCAGGCGTAGGCGCGTCGGGTCCCCAGCAGATCGCCGGCGAACCCGGCCAGCCAACAGCCGGCCATGGCGCCGAAGCCCGCGAAGAACATCACCGCGCCGACCTGCCTCGGGGTGTAACCCAGGTCCGACTTGAGGTAGGTCGGCAACAGGGACTGCACCGGCCAGCTGTACAGGAACGCGCAGAAGACCGTCACCATCAGGGAGACGTACCGCAACCAGCCCCGACGTCCGCCCAGTTGCACCGCGAAGGCGACCAGGCACAGCGCGGCGACCGTGGCCGACCAGGGCACGAACCCCGCGCCCAGCGGCGTGAACGCGCAGCACAGGGCGGCACAGGCGACCGCCGCCAGCGCGGAGTTGGCCCGCCGGCGGGGCCCGCGGACGAACAACGACCAGAACGGATGGGAGCGCTCCGGTTCCTCGTCCCCGGGGCGGTGCGCGGCGCCGCCGACCTCGTTCCGCCACTCCGCGGACTCCGGCAGCGATCTGCGCATCCACAGGGCGACCAGAACGGGCAGCACCCCGATCCAGAACATCCAGCGCCAGCCCCCTACGGGCACCACCCAGGCGTAGAGCTGACCGGCCAGCACCGTGCCGCCCGCATAGCCGGAGATGAGGAATCCGGAGGCCCGGTTGCGCAGTCGTGCGGGCCAGCTCTCCAGGACGTACGTCACGCTGGTGCTGTACTCCCCCGCCATGCCCAGCCCGATCACCAACCGGGCGGCGAACAGGCTGGTGTAGTCCCAGGCGAACCCGCAGGCGAAGGTGCCCAGCGAGTAGAGCAGGATGCTGGCCACCATCGCCGCTCTCCGGCCGCGTCGGTCGCCCAGCGCCCCCAGGAGCGCGCCGCCCAGCCAACGGGTGATGAACGCGGCGGCGACGAGCGAGGCCGCGGTGGCGGTGTCCAGGCGGAAATCGTGGGCGATCTCGGTCAGCACCAGGGTGATCAGCACGAAGTCGAAGCCGTCGAGGAGGTACCCGATCCAGGCCGCGGCCAGCGCCTTCCACTGGCGCGGGGCGACCTCGCGCCACCAGGCGCGGCGCGGCGCCCGGTCCGGGGTGTCCACGGGGCGTGTCATCGCAGGATCGGGCCTCCTCCAAGAGCCGCCCGCCTCACGGCCGTTACGTACCCGCACACTCCCGCCCAAACCGGACGTCGGACGTCCCGCCTCACCGCATGAATCTGGCCCCGCGCGCTCTCCACGTCAATACCGCCCGCAGCCCCCTCCCCTCCCGTCGTTGACGTTCCGCCGGCGGCCTGCCTAGGGTCCGGACCTCGGACCAGGGAGGACCCAGATGCCACGGCACGACACCTCGGGACGGGACCACGACGTCGTCCTGTACGGAGCAACCGGGTTCGCCGGCGCGCTCACCGCCACTTATCTGGCCCGGCACGCCCCCGCGGACTGCCGCTGGGCGCTCGCCGGCCGCAGCACCGCCAAACTGGAGCGCCTGCGCGACCAGTTGGCGGCCCTCAACCCGGCCTGCGCGGACCTGCCACTGCTCCGGGCCGACAGCGCCGACCCGGAGTCGCTGCGCGCCCTCGCCGCCGGCACCCGCGTCCTGGCCACCACCGTCGGGCCCTACCTGCTGCACGGCGAACCGCTCGTCGCGGCGTGCGCCAAGGCCGGCACCGACTACCTGGACCTCACCGGCGAGCCGGAGTTCGTCGACCGGATGTACCTGCGCCACGACGCCGCCGCCCGCGCGTCCGGGGCGCGGCTCGTGCACGCCTGCGGCTTCGACTCCGTCCCGTACGACCTGGGCGTGCACTACACGGTCGGGCTGCTCCCCAAGGGCGTCCCGCTGCGCATCGACGGCTTCGTGCGGACCAACGCGTCGTTCTCCGGCGGCACTCTGGCCTCCGCGTTGACCGCGGTCGGGCGGCCGGCCGCCATGGCGCGGGTCGCCCGGGCCCGCCGGCGGTCCGAGGCGCCGCCCGCCGGCCGCAGCGTGCGCGCCCCCTTCGGGCCGCCCGTACGGAGCCGCGAGACCCGCACCTGGGGCATCCCGCTGCCCACCCTGGACCCACGGGTCGTGGCCCGCTCGGCGACCGCCCTCGACGACTACGGCCCGGACTTCCGGTACCGGCACTACGCGGGGGTGCGCAGGCTGCCGACGGCGGTCGCCGGGATGGTGGGCGCAGGGGCGCTGGCCGCCCTCGCCCAAGTACCGCCCGCCCGCCGGTGGTTGTCCGGCTGGCTGCAACCGGGCGAGGGGCCGGCCCCGGAGCGGCGGGCGCGCAGTTGGTTCGCGGTGCGGTTCGTGGCCTCGGGCGGCGGGACCCGCCTGATCACCGAGGTCGCGGGCGGCGACCCCGGTTACGACGAGACCGCGAAGATGCTCGCCGAGGGGGCGCTCAGCCTGGCCTTCGACGAACTCCCGGACACCGCGGGCCAGGTGACGCCGGCGGTGGCCATGGGGGACGCGCTCACCCGGCGGCTCCAGGATGCCGGGATCACGTTCCGGGTCGTCCGCGGGTAGCCGGACCAGCCGTCAGGCGCCGGCCAGCGCCTGACGGCACAGGGAGTCGGCGGCCCGGGTGGTCTCCGGTAGGCGGTAGGTCGGGGCCAGGTGGAGCGTGTGCGCGCACGCCCGGTCGAGATCCACCCGGTGACCGACGGAGACGAACACCGGCTTGACGCCCTTCTGGGTGCGCACGGCACGTCCCACCTCTTCGGGCACTCCGCCCGCCGCCCGGTCGTCCAACAACGGGGAGGTGGCGCCGCGCTCCGGGCCCGGCGCCTCGTACCGGAAGGCGAAGGGGTTCTTGGCGACCCCGATGGTGGGCAGTCCGGTCAACACCCCCAGGTGGCTGGCGAGTCCGAAGCGCCGCGGATGGGCCAGCCCGTAGCCGTCGCAGACCACCAGGCCGGGCGTACGGGCGAGCCGGTCCAGCGCGTCGAGCACCGTCGGGATCTCCCGGAAGGCCAGCAGACCGGGGACGTACGGGAAGGCGACCGGGCCGACGGCGGTGGCCGCGTCGACGACCGCGAGGGTGCGGGCGTCGAGGGCGACCGCGGCCGCGGCGACCACGTCCCGCTCGTCGTCGTAGGCGACGTCGACGCCGACCACGGTGCCTTCGAAGCCCGGCTCAGGACCGGCCTCGTCGAGCCGTACGCGGGCGCGCAGCCGGTCCTGGACCGCGCGGGCCGAGGCTTCGTCCGCCGGCCAGTGCCGCAGTTCGTCGGCGCGGGAGATGGTTGCGGGAGTGTCCATGGTGCCGGCAACGCTACCGAACCGCCGGCCGGGCGGGTGCGCCGCGGGCGGCCCGCGGCCCGCGCTCTATATTTGCTGTCATGTTCGTGCTGGAACTGACCTACACCGCGCCCCTCGACCGCGTCGACGCCGCCCTTCAGGACCATGTGGCCTGGTTGGAACGGGGCTACGACGCCGGCCACTTCATCGCCTCCGGGCGGAAGAACCCCCGGGACGGCGGCGTGATCATCGCCACCGGCACCGACCGGGCGACCGTGGAGAAGCTCACGGCCGAGGACCCGTTCGTGCGCGCCGGCGTCTGCACGTACCGGATCACCGAGTTCGTGGCGACCAAGACCGCGCCGGCCCTGGCGGAGTACCGGGAACAACTCCCGTCCTGACGCCCCCGTCCACGCCGCGGCCCGGCCCACCGGAACCGTCCGGCGGGCCGGGCCGCGTGCTGGCTACGGACGCGCGGTGTACCGCGGCTCCTCCTGGCGCGCGCTATGACGGCGCGGCCGGGGAGGCGGCCGAATTGCCCAGCGGTCCGGGGTCGGCCGTGCCGGCGGCGGACGCGGTGGGCCAGCGGCCGCCGTTGCGCCAGTAGTCCTGGATCTCCTCCAGTTGGCGGCCCTTGGTCTCGGGCGCGGTGAACGCGGCGAACGCCAGGGCTCCGACAGCGAGCACGCCCAGGCCCGCGAAGGTCGGGGCGGGGCCCAGCTTCGTCATCAGCGACGGGAAGAACTGGGCGATCAGGAGGTTGGCGACCAGGTCGGCGGTGAGCATCGCCGACGCCCCGATGGAGCGCAACTGGGCGGGGAACGCCTCGCTCGCGTAGACCCAGATCAGCGACCCGAAGCCGAAGTTGAAGGCGGCGGTGAAGAGGAGGATCGCGACGAAGCCCACCCAGGTGGTGGTGCCGTGCAGCTCGCCCGCGCTGAAGACGACGGTGAGGACCGCGAGCATCACCACCATCGTGCCGATGCCGGTGAGCAGCACCATCCGGCGGCCCAGGCGGTCGATGATGAGGATCGCCAGCACCGTGGCCACCAGGGAGGCGAGTTCGACGAAGGACGGCAGCAGGAAGTTCTGGCCGTTGCCGGTGAAGCCCATCTGCTCGAAGATCTGCGGGCTGTAGTACGTCACGGCGTTGATGCCGGTGATCTGGCAGAAGAAGCCGAGGCCGACGACGAAGAGCGCGGCGCGGAGGTACGGCTTGCGCAGCAGCGAACGCGCCGAGCCGCCGCTCTCCGCTGTCAACGCGGCACGCACCGCGGCGACTTCGGCCCGCGCGTCGGCTTCGGGGTCGGTCCTCGCCATGACCTCGACGGCCCGTTCGTCGCGCCCCTTGAGGACGTACCAACGGGGCGTGTCCGGCAGCCGGAAGAGCGGGATCAGGACGATCGCCGCCGGGATCGCCGAGAGGCCGAGCATCCAGCGCCAGTGACCGCCGCCGGACAGGCCCCAGTTGACGAAGTACGTGAGGACGATGCCCACGACCGTGGCCACTTGGTAGGCGGCCACGGAGGCGCCCCGGATGCGGGCCGGGCTCGCTTCGGCGACGTAGAGGGGCGCCGCCACGATGGAGATGCCGATCGCGATGCCGAGCAGGAAGCGGACGGCGTCGAGCACCACGACGTTGGGGGCGAACGCGGACAGGGCGACGAAGACCGCGTACGAGCTGGCGACGATCAGCATCGCGGCCCTGCGGCCCAGCACGTCGGCCAACTTGCCGCCGAACATCGCGCCGAGTATCGACCCGAGTACCAGGATGCTGTTGACCAGTCCCTTTTCGGTCTCGGTGAGGCCGAAGTCCTTGCTGAGGAACACCAGAGCACCGGAGATGCTGCCGGTGTCATAGCCGTAGATGACGCCGACGACGGCGCCGGTGAGGGCGAACAGGCCGCCGGCGCGGCGTGGTGCGGAGAGCGGGGCAGTGGACATGGGGAGTCCTTAGTGCGACGGAGCGTCATTGCTGCGTACTGCGTGACGGGCGCCGGGGCGCCACGTCGACGGTCACGCCCGGACCGCATGACCGATCTTGCGAATATCAGGCACCTTTCACGCACCTGTCAACAATGAACTACCCACTTCCCCTTCCCCACTACGCCACGCCACATCCCTCAACTCCCTTACACAGACACCCAACTGCAGAACCCCTCTACCGCGATCACCCGCACGAGGGATGGAACGAGTGCGCGAACATGCGTAGAGTCGGCATCAGCAAAGCAGAAAGTTGCACCACGACTGCAATACTGCACTCAATCACGCACCATCCATCACCCATCCCCATCAGGGATCACGCACCACGGGAGGCGTCCATGAGCGAGACCTCGTACATGGAGCAGGAACTGCGCAGCCAGCCGGAGACCTGGCGGGAGGCGGCGCGCATCGGAGCCGCCGGCGGGCCACTGCCCAAGGCCGGCCAGCGCGTGGCCGTCGTCGGCTGCGGCACCTCGTGGTTCATGGCCCAGTCCTACGCCGCGCTGCGCGAGAGCGCCGGCTTGGGCGTCACGGACCCCTTCCCCGCGTCGGAGGCGTTCCTCGACGGCGACCGCGGCTACGACGCGGTGGTGGCGATCACCCGCTCCGGCACGACGACCGAGGTACTGCGGGTGCTGGAGGCGGTACGGGGCCGGATCCCCACGGTGACGCTGCTCGGCGACCCGGAGACGCCGGCGGTCGAACTGTCCGACGCGACGGTCGAGTTGCCGTTCGCCGACGAGCAGTCCGTGGTACAGACCCGCTTCGCGACCACGGCACTGACCCTGCTGCGCGCGCAACTGGGCCACGACGTCTCGCGCGCGGTGGACGACGCCGAGGAGGCACTGGCCGCGCCGGTGGCACAGGAGTGGGTGGACGCCGAACAGTTCTCGTTCCTCGGCAGCGGCTGGACCTACGGCCTGGCCAACGAGGCGGCCCTCAAGATGCGGGAGGCATCGCAGAGTTGGACCGAGTCCTACCCGGCGATGGAGTACCGGCACGGCCCGATCTCGATAGCTGCCCCCGGCCGGGTCACCTGGCTCTTCGGGCCGGCACCGGAGGGCCTGGAGGCGGACGTGGCACGGACCGGGGCGCACTTCGTGTCCCACGACCGGGATCCGCTGGCCGACCTGGTTCTCGTCCAGCGGGTCGCCCTGGAGCGGGCACGCGCCCGCGGCCTGGACCCGGACAACCCCCGCAGCCTCACCCGCTCCGTCATGCTCCAGGAACCGGCCACCCCCTGACCATCCGACCTCACCCCTCCCTCCTCCCCTCCCCGACCTCAACCGACCGGTTCCACAAGGGAGTCAGGACACATGCCCCTCGTCCCCACCGCATCGATCGTCGATGCCGCGCGTGACGCGCGGGTCGGCGCCGCGGCCTTCAACGTCATCCATCTGGAAACCGCCGAGGCGCTGGTCACCGCCGCCGAGCGCACGGACCGCCCGCTGATCCTCCAGATCAGCGAGAACTGCATCCGCTATCACGGCAGTCTGCTGCCCCTCACCCGGGCCACTCTCGCCCTCGCCGAGGAGTCCACGGCCCGGATCGCGGTCCACCTCGATCACCTCACCCAGGCGGAGTTGGTCCACCAGGGCATCGCGGCCGGCGTCAGATCGGTCATGATCGACGCCTCCGCCCTCCCCTACGAGCAGAACGTCACCACGACCGCCACCCTCACCGCCTGGTGCCACGAACGGGGCGCCTTCGTCGAGGCGGAGCTCGGCGAGGTCGGCGGGAAGGACGGCGTCCACGCGCCCGGAGCGCGCACGGACCCCGCCGAGGCCCTGTCGTTCGTCCAGGCCACCGGCGTGGATGCGCTCGCCGTCGCCGTCGGTTCCTCGCACGCGATGCGGGAGCGCACCGCCGAACTGGACAAGGAGCTGATCGCGGCGCTGCGCACCACGCTGCCGGTCCCCCTGGTCCTGCACGGCTCCTCCGGCGTGCCGGACGACGAGCTCCGCCGTGCCATCGCCGCCGGCATGACGAAGATCAACATCTCCACGCACCTGGTCTCCGTCTTCACCGGCTCAATACGGCGCACGCTGGACGCGGACTCGTCGCTGGTGGACTCCCGCAAGTACCTCAAGCCCGCACGGGAGGCGGTCGCACAGGAGGCGGCCCGACTGCTGGAGGTGCTGAACACTCCGGTGACGGCCCCCGCGGAACTCCGGGTGGCGGAGACCACGGCTCGGGGGTGAGTGGGAGTGGCTGAGGCGACCCCGACCCGATCGCGCTGGCCTCGACGCGCATGCCCGGCTGCCGCGAGCGGGGTCGGGGAACGGGTCGGCTGGTGGAGGTGAGCAGGTGTCCGTGGGCCGGGGAGCGCTGCGGTTGGGGCAACGAATTAGGCTCGCGCCATGAAGCGCCATGAACGAATGAACGCACTGCTTGAGCTGCTCGGGGACCGGGGCCGGGTGGATGTCGAGGAGGCGGCGACCGAGCTGGAGGTCTCGGCGGCCACGATGCGGCGCGACATGGATGCCCTCGCCGAGCAGCAGTTGCTGATCCGCACCCGGGGCGGGGCGGTGCTGAGTTCGGTGGCGTACGACCTGCCGATCCGGTACAAGCACGGGCACCGGTCGGCGGAGAAGGAGTCCGTGGCGAAGGCGGCGGCGCGGCTGGTGGAGCGAGGCGACGTGGTCGGGCTGAGCGGGGGGACCACGACCACCGCGATCGCGCGGGTGCTCGCCACCCGGTCCGACTTCGCGGAGTCGGACCCGCAACCCCAGCTCACGATCGTCACCAATTCGCTGAACATCGCCAACGAGCTGGCCGTCCGGCCGCAGATCAAGATCGTGCTCACGGGTGGCGTTGCGCATTCCCGTTCGTATGAACTCGTGGGCCCGTTCAGCGAGTTGGTGCTCCAGCAGATCTCCATCGATATCGCGTTCATCGGGGCCAACGGTGTGGATCCGGTGATGGGGGCCACGGTGCACGACGAGGCCGAGGCCCGGATCAACCGGCTCATGGCCGAGCGCGCGCGGCGGGCCGTGATCGTCGCGGACTCGTCGAAGATCGGTCAGCGGTGTTTCGCCAGGGTCGGTGACGCGGATGTCTTCGACACCCTCATCACGGATGGTGCGGTGTCCGAGGAGACGCGTCGGGAGTTCACGGAGCGCGGGGTGAAGGTGATCGCGGCCCGCCCCTCCGGCAACGACTGAGAAGTGATTGTTGCGGGGGCGGGGGCGGGGCGTTCAGTTCAGCAGCTTGATCGCCGGGTCGTCGACGAGACGCTGAGGCGTCGCGACGTCGCGACGTCGATCTGTGCGGCATGGGTGACGCGCCTATGAGCGGGGTGGGGGCACGGGGGCAGCGCAGCACGGATGTGGGGGTGCTGACGAGGTTGGCCAAAGGAGCCGGGCGGCCTGGCGGCGGTGGGGCGGCAGGCTGGGCGCTCGCGCTGGCGTGCCTATGGGGTGGGTGAACCCCGGGTGACCATCGGGGGCTGAAATCCGGGGTGCGGGTGTGGAGAATGAGGCGGAGCCCAGGGCGACAGGGCGGGGGCCGATGCCTAGGTGGGCGTGATAGGCGTGGTGGACGTCCCGGGCGTTCCGGCGCCGTTGGCGCGATAGTGGAGTGGTCTGGGGAGACGCGGGTGGGGCGGAGTGGCCTGCCGAGTGAGGGCCGGGCGGTGCGCCGTCCCGGCGTAGTGAGCGGGGGACAGCGGATGCGGAAGATCTTGTCGATAGCGGTGACGGGGGCGGTGTGCGGCGCCTCGCTGACGCTCGCCGCGGCACCGCAGGCGATGGCCGCCGAGCACGTACCGCGGTGCGTGACGGTGCGTGCGTTCTTCGACCGGGGCGAGCAGCGTTACGTCCGGTTGACGAACCTGTGCGCCAAGCGACCGGCCTGCTACACCATCGTCGTCCCGCAGCACGCGGACCGGCGCGGGCGGCTCCCGCAGGGCGTGACGAAGGACGTGCTGTACGGGACGGCCGCTGGGCCGCGGGCCCTCTATGTGAAGAACGTGCCCTGTTAGGGCAGGCCAGGGGCGGGCCGCTGGGCGCGGCCGGGCGCGAGCGTGGGTGGTCCTGAACGGGTGCCGCTTGGCCGCGGGGACCGCGGTGCGTTCGTGGTTTGTGGGGTGGCGGGGACGTCCCCGTGGGCGTCAGTCGGGGAGGGCGATGCCGTCCAGGACCATGGCGAGGTATTGGCGGGCGATCTCCTCGGGGCTGTGTCGGCCCTGCGGTCGGTACCAGCTCGCGGCGACCCAGACCGTGTCGCGCAGGAAGCGGTAGGCCAGCCGGAGGTCGAGGTCGGAGCGGAAGACTCCCTCGGCCACGCCGCGCTCCAGCGTGCCGAGCCAGGCCCGCTCGAACTTCCGCTGGGATTCGGTGAGATAGCCGAACCGTGGCTGGGCGGCGAGGTGTTGGGCCTCCTTCTGGTAGATCGCGACCGCGGCGCGGTGCCGGTCGATCTCCCGGAAGGACTCGGTGACCAGGGCCTCGATGGTCTCTCGGGGCCCGAGTTCGGACGCCAGCACGGCGTCGTAGCCGGCCCAGAGCTCGTCCAGGAAGGTGGCGAGGATCTCGTCGATCATCGATTCCTTGGAATCGAAGTGGTAGTAGAGGCTGCCGGCGAGCATCCCCGCGGCGTCGGCGATCTGTCGAACGGTGGTCGCGTTGTAGCCCTGCGCGGCGAACACCTCGGCCGCGGTGTCGAGGAGTTCGCGTCGGCGGTCCGGTGAGGCGGAGGTGGCGGCGGCAGGGGACGTAGTCGCCGCCCTCCCGGCACTCTTGGCGGTCTTGATGGTCTTGGTGCTCCTGGTGCTCCTGGTGGCCTTGGTGCCGTCAGTGCCCTTGGCAGGCTCAGCGTCCTGGGCGGGCTTGGTGCGCTGGGGACTGTTGGGGGGCTTGGCGCTCCGAGCGCTGGCGGAACCGGCGTTGCTGCCGGTGTCCCTGACTCCGCTGGTGCCCTGGTTGCCCTCCGTGCCCTTGATCCTCTTCACGCCACCCGCACCCCGCACGCCTTTCACACCTTCCGCGCCGCTCGTGGCCTTGGCGCCGTCTCCCGCGCTCACCGCACCCCCGGCGCTCTGCGTAACCCCCGTGGTCTCCATGTCTCCCACTCCGCCCCTCACGTTCTCCGCGCTCCCCATGCTCCCTGCGTCCTCAATATTCTCGGCTGCCCCGCGCCCGCCCCCGATGGACCTCTTCCTCTCCTTGACAGGTCGCTTCCGACTCTCGACGGGCCACTACCAGTGCCCAGCAGACCCTCTTCCGACTGGCAGCAGGTTCCTTCCGGTCCTCGGCGGGCGTGGTGGTGCCGACTTTCACGAGGGTCCGGGCGTCCTCGACGCCCCAGCCCTTCTTCGACGCGCCTGCTCCGACACACCCGACGCCCCTGCACCCTTGGCGTTCATCGGCCTTCACGGCGCTCCCGACCCGGCAGGATTTTCGGACACACCCGGCACTCGCAAGACTCCAGGCGGGCCCGGTCCTCTCGGTGCCCCGACGCACCCGCGGCCCTCGACGCCCCCGACGTTCCGAGCGCTCTCGGCCCGCCAAGCGCTCCCGGCGTGCGCGGCGCCCCCTGCGCCCTCGACGCCCACGGCACCTCCAGCTTCCGGAACGGTCTCGATGTCGCCGGTCCGTTCGGTGGGCTTGAGGGTCCTGGGGGTTGGCACGGGGACATTGTCGCGTGGTGGGGAGGTGCGGTGAGATCCAGGCATTTCTTTTACTAGTAAAACACCTGCTAAGGTTTTTGCATGGGGAAGCATGCCAAGCGCGCCAGGGCCACGGGGTGGTGGAGGACGGAGCGGACCACGGACGAGACAGTCGGCCAGGTGTCCGACGAGACGTCGAAGAAGGCCGGGGCGGCGAGTGGGGCGGGGGCCGTGCGGGTTCGGGCGTTGCCGGTGCGCAGCACGGTGCGATTGCGGCGGCCCGTTGACATGTGGCACAAGCCGGCGCTGAGTGCGGTGGTGGCGTTGGGCGTGCCGGATCTGGTGCTGTTGGGGTTGGGGCGGCTGGATCTGGTGCTCTACACGTCGGCGGGGGCGATGTGCGCGCTGTACGCGCACGGTCTGCCGTACGCGGCGCGGGCCCGGGCGTTGTCGTGGGTGGTGCTCGGGATGGTGGCGAGCCTGGCCGTCGCGCTGACCGCGGCGTCGTTGGTCACCTCGGCCGCGGTGTTGGTGGTGCTGGCGTCGCTGGTCGCCGCGGTGCACAAGATGGTGTGCGACGCGTCGCGGATCGGTCCGCCGGGGAATCTGATCCTGACGTTCATCGCGGCCTCGGCGTTCTTCGTGCCGCAGCGGCCGGCGGACGTGTTGCCGCATGCGGGGCTGGCGTTGGCCACGGGGGCGTTCGCGTGGCTGGTGTGCATGGCGCCGGCGCTGGTGCGGCCGCGGGGGCCGGAACGGATCGCCACCGCGCGGGCGTTGGAGGCCGCCGCCGGACTGTTGCGGGCGCGGGCGGAGGCTGAGGCCGGCGGTGCCTCGTCGACCGCTGGCGCGGAGCCGGCAGGGGTGGCGCATGCCCGGCATGCCACCGCGGCCGCGGTGAACGCGGCCTGGCACACGTTGTTCCTGGTCCCGGCGCGTACGCCGGAGAAGGCGGCGACCCGGGCGGGGTGGGAACGGCTGCTGGTGCGGGCGGAGTCGGCGTTGGGCGGCACCCCGCCGGACCCGGCTGCGGAGGGCGGCCGACTCAGCGGCTGGGCGCGGGAGTTGCGCGGCGGGCGGCCGCTGCCGGAGGTGACGCTCACCGCAGCGGAGGCCGCCGAACTGGCGGGCGTGGCCTGGGAGTCGGGGGTGGCGCTGGAGCCCGGCATGGCGTTGGAGGCCGGTAGCGGGCCCGGGCTCCGGCGTCCGACACCGGACCGGACGCGGGGCGTGCGGGCGGTGGTCGGCCGGCTCCGGCCCGGGTCCCCGTTGCTGCCCATCGGGGCGCGGGTCGCGGTGGGTTGCGTCCTGGCCGGCTGGGCCTCGATGGCCGTGGGGGTCGGGCATCCGTACTGGGCCGTGGTGACCGCGGCCTCGATCTACCAGGCCAACACCACGCTCTCCTGGCAGCGCGCGTTCCAACGCACCCTCGGCAACCTGCTCGGGTTGGCGCTGTTCACCGTGGTGCTGCCGGTGACCCACACGGGGCACGTCGCGATGGTGGTGATGGCGCTGGCGTTCCAACTCGGCGCGGAGGCCATGATCAGCCGGAACTACTGGCTGGGGTCGGTGTGCGTGACGCCGATGGCGCTGCTGCTGACGGAGTTCGGCCGGCCGATGCCGGCCGGGACGCTGATCGCCGACCGGTGGCTGGACACCGTGGTGGGCGCGGCGGTCGGGCTGGTGTGCTGCGTACTGGTCACCAACCGGCGGGCCGCGGACCGGATCGATCTGGCGCTGGCCGGGGTCGCCCGGGCCGAGGAGGCGGCCTCCCGACTGCTGGCGGCGGGCGCTGCCGGGCGGTTGCCGGGCACGGTGGCGGGCTCGGGGGTGGGCTCGGGGATGGGGACCGGGACAGCGGGGGCCGGGCCGCTACCGAGGCCGGACGGCTTCGGGCCGCGACCGGTGCCGGCCGACGCCGCCCCACTCCCCAGGCCGACCCACTCACCTCACACCCCTCCCCCATCCCCGACCCCCGACGCCCCGCGCGAGGCAGGCTGGGCGCGGGATCGACTGGCCGGCTCGCTCGTCGAGTTGCGGGAGGCGGTCGAGGTGGCGTCCGGCGAGTGGTGGCAGCGGGCGCTTCCCGAGGAGCGGATCGCCCACGCCGAGCAGCAGGGGCACCGGACGCTGGCGGCTCTGGTCCGGCGGCTGTCCGCGCCGGCACTGGCCGCCTGACGGCCTCCTCAGCCCCTGGACCCCCGTGCCCCCTCGGCGCGCCGCCGGGCAGGCACAATTGAGTGCGGTGAGCGACCGGGATTCCGGCCGGACGGACGGGGCCGAGAGGAGAGTGCGGGTGACCGAGGACATCGTCGCGCGGGTGATGCGCCAGTGGCAGCAGGTGCACCCGGGGCTGGACACCGGCCCGATGGCGGTGATCGGGCGGCTCAACCGCTGCTCCGCACTGTTCCAGCAGGCGGCCGACGCACCGTTGCGGCGGGCGGGGCTGACCCGGCCCGAGTTCGACGTCCTTGCCACGCTGCGGCGGATGGGCCGCGAGCTGACCCCGGGCCGGGTGGCGCGGGAGACCTTCGCTTCGGGGGCGGCGGTCACCAAACGCGTCCGGCAGTTGGAGCAGCGCGGGCTGCTCCGCCGTCGGCCGGACGACCGCGACCGGCGGGTCACCCACCTCTCGCTCACGGACGAGGGACGGGAGATCATCGACCGGTTGCTGCCCGAGCAACTGCGGTACGAGGCGGCCCTGTTGGAGGGGATCGGCGAGCGGCGCCAGGAGGAACTGTCCACGGCACTGGGCGAGTTGCTGGTGGTACTGGAGGGCCGGCTGGCCGGCCTCATGGATTGATCGGATCGAACCGATCAGTCGGGTGGCCGGTCGAGTCGGTCGGGTCGACTGGACCGAGTGGGGGCGAGAGGTCATCTGATGCATCGTCACCAAGCCCGTTGATGCCCCTCGTTACTCCACCGGGAACGGCTCGTCGCTCCAGCGGAACCACGCCGCGTCGTCCTCGATGTGCAGCAGGAACTCCGCCACCGGGCCGGCGGGGGCGACCAGCCGGACGCCGTCGCTGGCGCGGGCGTAGGCGTCCTCCCAGGCGGCCAGGTCCTCGTCGAGGGTGTCGATGAGCGACAGCTCCCGGGCGAAGTGCGGCTCCAGTTCGGCGAAGGCCGGACCGGGGGTGAAACGGCCGTTCAGCCAGGGGAAGCCCGCCTCGGTGATGGTGATCTCACCGACCACGTCCGCACCCCGTTCCACCCGCCAGGTCTCCCCGATGTACGGCATTGCCGCCTCCCCTTGGTCGTGCTGGTGACGCGCGGAACCCGCCCCACCGGGCTGCGGCGGGGCGGGTTCCGCGCGACGGTCGGACGACAGGATGGCAGAGCGCGCGTACGGGCCGAGCCGGATGGCGGGAAAGCGCGGAAAGCCGGCCGACGGGCGAGTTGACGTCACGTCAGCGGAGGCGTCAGGGGCGGCGCCAGGGCTCGCCGTCAGGGCGCAGGGAGGACGGCGAACGGCTCGGGGGGCGCGCCCCAGCCGGCGCTTCGAAGCGCGCGGCGCGACACTGAGCCGGCAGGCGGCACTCTCACGCCCCTCCCTCGCGCCCTCCCCACGTCACTCCGCCACGCCCCCCGCGGCGTCGCCCCCCGCGCCAAACAACCGCCCCAGATGCCGGTCCAACAGTTCCAGGGCCTTCTCCGGTTCGTGGACGCCCAGCAGCACGTAGGACCCCAGCCCATCGGTGAGGCTGATCAGCAGCAGGGCCTCGTCCTCGGTGGCGCGCTCGGGCGGGAGTTCGCCGCGGGCGGCGGCCAGGCGTAGCTGGTCGGCGAAGAAGTCGCGGAGCTTGGGGATGCCGTCGCGGGCCTCCGCGCCGAGGGCGGGGTCGTGGACGGCGCGGGAGTAGTAGGCGGCGGCGACGAGGAGGCCGGCGCGGCTCTCCGGATCGAGCGGGAGCATCCCGGCGCAGCAGGCGCGCAGGACGGTGCGCGGCGTGGGCTCCTCCGCCAGGGCCTCGATGCGCCGCCGGATGCGTTCGGTGGCCATCTGGTTGATATGGCGCAGGGCGAACAGCAGCAGTTCGTCCTTGGTGCGGAAGTAGTGCTGGATGCGGCCGAGGGAGATGCCGGCCTCGGCGGCGACGTCGCGCAGGCTGACCCCGTCCACACCCCGGGTGTTCGCGAGCCGGAAGAGCGCCGCGGAGATCTCCTGACGCCTGGCTTCGTGATCCACCTTTTTCGGCACGGGCGGCGTCCTTTCTGCTGTACGGCTCTTTCGGTCCGGCGCTCCGGTCCGCGGCGCCCACTCCCGGCGGTGCCGCTGACCGGCCGACTTTTACAAGTCGCCCGTACCGTTATAACGTACCGCCTCACAATACGTTTGACTTGGAAAACGGTGAACCCTCATGCCCGAGCACGCCGCACCGCTCCTGCGACCGCCTCGCCACCGCGTCGATCCGCGCGCCCGCAGTTGGTGGCGGCTCCAGGCGCTGCTCGCGCTCAGCGGTCCGATGCTGCTGACCGCGCTGGTGCTGGCGGCACTGTCGCTGCTCTTCTTCCCGGGCGCGCTGCCGTGGCTGGGGCCGCTGTTGCTGGTCGTGCTGGTGTTGCCGGCGGTGGGCTATCTCGCGGTGATGCCGCGGATGCGGTACGCGGTGCACGCCTGGGAGTTGGGCGAGCGCGCGGTCTACGCGGCGGGCGGCTGGTTCTGGCAGAAGCGGCGGATCGCCCCGCTGTCGCGGGTGCAGACCGTGGACACCGTGCGCGGTCCGATACAGCGGCGGTACGGGCTGGCGACGGTGGTGGTCACCACCGCCTCGACCGCCGGCGACATCAAGATCGCCGGGCTGTCGGACGCGGACGCGGAGGAGCTGTCCCGCCGGATCGGCGAGGTCGCGCAGGACGTGCCGGGGGATGCCGCATGAGCGGGTACGGGGCCGCGGACGGCATCGGGCCGGGCGGCGGCGCGGCCGACGTCGGGGAGCAGGGAGCGGGCGGGTGGCGGCGGTTGAGCCCGCGCACCCTGGTGGTGCACTGCGGGTGGCTCGGTGCGCCGCTGGGGTCGTTGGCGCTGACCGCGCTGGCCACCGGCGGCCGGATCACCGCCGGCGCGTGGTTCACCCTGGGCGCGATCGCGGCGGCGTTCGCGGTGGTCACGGTGGCCGCGCTGATCCGTTGGGCGCGCACCGACTTCCGGGTCACCGGCGAGAGCCTGGACGTGCGCAGCGGGTTGTTCACCCGGCGGCTGCGGAGCGTGCCACTGCACCGGGTGCGCACCGTCGATCTGACCGCCTCGCCGCTGCACCGGCTGCTGGGCGTCACGGTGCTGCGGGCCGGCACGGCGGGCTCCCGGGACGGCGGCGGCGAACTGGCGCTGGACGCCCTGCCGGTGGCCGAGGGCGAGCGGCTGCGCGTCGAGCTGCTGGCCCGCGCGGCCACCGGGGCGGGCACCGAGGATCCGGTGCTGGCCCGGGTCAGTTGGCGCTGGCTGCGGTACGCGCCGCTCACCTTCTGGGTCGTCGGCGGGGTGTTCGTGGCGGGCGGCTCGGCCTACCGGGTGCTGCACGAGATCGGCATCGAGCCGTGGAAACTCGGCTTCGTGCGGCGGGCGTTCGCGGAGTTCGGCAACGGGATGCTGTGGCTGACCGTACCGGCGGCGCTGCTGGCGGTGATCGCGCTCGGCTCGGTGGGCGCGGTCGTCCTCTACGTCGAGAACTGGTGGAACTACCGCCTGGAGTGGGCCGACGCCGGCTCGTTGCGGGTGCACCGGGGGCTGTTGACCACCCGCTCGGTGACCGTCGAACGCGCCCGGCTGCGCGGCGTGGTGCTGTGCGAGCCGCTGCTGCTGCGGGCCGGTGGCGGGGCGACGGTGCGCGCGGTGGCCGGCGGGCTGGGCAACAGGGAGGAGAACCGCAAGCGCAGCGGACTGCTGCCGCCGGCACCCCGACGGGAGGCGGTCCGGGTGGCCGGCGGAACGCTCCAATCCGCCTTCCCCGACGCCGCGTTGGCGCGCCACCCCGGGGTGGCGCTGACCCCGCATCCGCGGGTCGCGCTGCGCCGCCGGCGGGTGCGCGGGCTGCTGTTCGCGGTGGTGCCGGGCACCGCGCTGCTGGCCGGCCTCGGGGCGGCGTTCACCCCGGTCCTGCTGCACGCCGCCTGGATCTACGCGGTACTGACGACGCCGGTGGTGCTGTGGCTGGCCCGGGACGCGTACCGGAACCTTGGGCACGGGATCGCCGGGCGCCATCTGGTCGTCCGCTCGGGGACGTTCAGCCGGGACACCGTGGCACTGCGGCGCGAGGCGGTGGCCGCCTGGACGTTCACCACCTCGCCGTTCACCCGGCGGGCCGGGCTGGTCACGCTCACCGCGGCGGTGGCGGCGGGCGAGGAGGGCTACCGCATCCCGGACCTCGCGGAGGGGGCGGCGCCCGGCTTCGCGGCGTCGGCGGCCCCCGGCATCTTGGAGGAATTCCTCATCTCCCCGCGGCGGGACGGTTCGACGGCGTCGACATGACGCAGATCACACCCCCGCCGTATGCACGGCGGAGCCGGGCAGACCGTCCTACAGGCTGACCGCGCCCGCGTTCCGCGGGCCGACCAGCCGTGAGGAGCCGCGCGATGCACCCCGCCATCGACCAAGCCGTCCAGGTCCGTCTCCTCGCGACCTCCGTCGGCGAAGCGGTGCCCGCGGTGCTGCACTACCGGCGGTCGGATCCGCTGGCCGTGCGGATGACCTTCCCCCCGGAGATCTCGCTCGACGGCGCCGCGGTGGACTGGGCGTTCGCCCGGGACCTGCTCGCCGAGGGGCTGCGGACCGCCGCCGGGCGGGGCGATGTGCGGATCCGGCCGTCGGGCCCGGAGCGCGTCCTGATGGAGTTCCACGCCGACGAGGGCATCGCCATGGTGCAGTTGCGGACCGCGGACGTCCGGCGGTTCCTGGCCCGCTCGTACGAGGCGGTGCCGGCCGGGCGGGAGCACGAGTACCTGGGCGTGGAGCGGGAGTTGGCGGAGCTGTTCGGCGCGGCATGAGGCGCGCGGGGCGACGGAACGACGAACGGGCCGGTGGTGACCGGCCCGTTCGGCTGCTCGCGGGAGGGCGTCGGCTACCGCTGCGGGAAGCCGAAGCCGTAGCCCTGCTGCTTCATCCACGGCAGCAGGTGCTTGAGCGACTCGACGGTGCGGGCGCGGTTGCCGCCGCCGTCGTGGAAGAGGACGGTGGGGCCGTTGCGGAGCTCGCCGCGGACGGTGGACTCTATCGTCGCGACGCTGCCGCCCTCGAAGTCCTTGCTGTCCACGTTCCAGCCGAGCGGGCGCATGCCGTGCTCGGCGGCCAGCTTGCGGCTGAAGGGGGTGAAGGCGCCGCCGGGGGCGCGGTAGTACTCGACCTTGGCGCCGCCGGCCGCGTCCTCGATCATCTTCTGGGCGTCGAGTATCTGTTGGGACTGGTAGTCCTCGGACCGGTGGTCCATGGCGGTGTTGTGGTTGACGGTGTGATTGCAGAGCCGGTGGCCTTCGGCCACCACCTTCTTGACGAGGGCGGGGTGCTCCGCGGCCTGCGGGCCGATCATGCAGAAGGTCGCCTTGACGCCGTTCTCCTTGAGGACCTCCAGGACCTTCGGGGTCCAGGTCGGGTCCGGGCCGTCGTCGATGGTGATGTTGAGGCTGCGGCCGGGGCGGTCCGAGGCGTGCACGATGGACGGGTCGACCGGTGCGGTGCGCGGCGGTTGGGCGGGCTTCTTCGCCGGGGGAACGTCGGCCTCGGCACTGGGCTGGAGGAGCGCGAACGCCCCCACCGCCGCCGCTGAGGCCACCGCCGCGGTGGCCACGCCGATGATGCCGCTCTCTATCCCGAAGCGCCGTCCCCTGCCGAAGCGCCCTGCCATGTCGAACCCGCCCCTCGTTGTACTGCGATGCTGTGTCTGCCGGCGGCTTGTGTGCCCCATAAGCACGGACGCCGCTCGCACCCCCACAGATGCACAGGACTCGGGACAGGCTGCTCCTGTTACGGATCCATCATGAAACTTATTGATACTGGACCCATGCCACGTGTACTTCTGATCGAGGACGACGCTGCCGTGCGCGACGGAGTGTCCCTCGCCCTGCGGCGGCGCGGCCATGAAGTCGCGGCCGCGGCCAGCGGCGAGGAGGGCCTGGCGGCGCTGCCGGCCTTCCGCCCGGACATCGTACTGCTGGACCTGATGCTGCCCGGCAAGGACGGTTTCGAGATCTGCCGGCTCATCCGGGCCGAGCGCCAGTTGCCGATCATCATGCTCACCGCCCGCGGCGACGACCTCGACGTGGTCCTCGGACTGGAGGCCGGGGCCGACGACTACATCGTCAAGCCGGCCCGCGGCGAGGTGTTGGAGGCCCGTATCCGGGCGGTGCTGCGGCGCACCGCGCTGCCCGCCGACGGCGCCCCGGCCACCGAGCCGGGGCCCGCGCCCGTGGAGACCTACGGCGAACTGGCCATCGACCGGGCCGGACTGGTCGTCAGCAAGGGCGGCAAGGACCTGGCGCTGGCGCCGTCCGAGATGAAGCTGCTGCTGTTCCTCTCCGCCACCCCGGGCCAGGTCTTCAGCCGCCAACAACTGCTTGAGCACGTCTGGGAGCACAGTTACCACGGCGACGCGCGGCTGGTGGACGCCTGCGTGATGCGGCTGCGGACGAAGATAGAGGACACCCCGCGCTCGCCCCGGTACGTCCAGACCGTGCGGGGCTTCGGTTACCGCTTCGGACCACTGTGAGCCGCCTGCGCCGCCTGCTGTCGGGTGCCTCCGCGGTGCGCGGGCTGCGCGCCCGGCTCGTGGTGGCGTTCCTCCTGGTGGCCGCGGTCAGCGCGCTGACCACCGCCGGCCTGACCTACCGCGAGGCGCGGAACGCGATCCTCCAGCGGTCCCAGGACACCGCCGTCAACGACCTGCGGGCGCAGATCAATTCGCTGGCGCCGGAGCTGGCGGTGCCGCCGTCCCGGTCCGACCTGGACTTCTTCCGGGTGCAACTGGAGCGCTCCGGCAAGTCCCGGGACTGGGACATCTCGGTGCACTACAACGGCGTCCCGGACAGCGACGAGGGCGGGCTGCGGCGCGACATGGTGGTGCCGGCC
Organism: Streptomyces sp. NPDC090442; assembly: GCF_044769405.1. Taxonomy (NCBI): domain Bacteria; kingdom Bacillati; phylum Actinomycetota; class Actinomycetes; order Kitasatosporales; family Streptomycetaceae; genus Streptomyces; species Streptomyces sp. NPDC090442. The sequence goes on along the minus strand of NZ_JBIVXW010000077.1, from coordinate 7,866 downwards.
GGCTTCAAGTCGTCGGTGGAGAAGCGCCGGGTGCCGGCCTTCCAGCGCATCGACCGGGACGGCTCGCCCTGGCTGCTGATCGGGATGCCGGTGCGGCAGACCGACAACACGGCCTCCCCCCTGACCGTCTACGCCCAACTGCCGCTGCGCGCCGAGGAGGCCAACGTCGAGGCGCTGGTGAGCGCGGCGCGCGGCGGGGCGCTGCCGGCGTTCGCGCTGGCGGTGATCCTGCCGCTGATCGCCGCGCGCGGGGTGCTGCGCCCGGTCCGCGGGCTGCGGCAGGCGGCCGGGAGGATCGCCGAGGGCAAGCTGGACACCCGGCTGGAGGTGAAGGGCGCCGACGAACTCGCCGATCTGTCGCGGACGTTCAACGAGATGGCGGCGAAGCTGGAGGAGAGCATGGCGGAGCTGCGCCGCATGGAGGCCAATTCCCGGCGGTTCGCGGCCGATGTCTCGCACGAGCTGCGCACGCCCCTGGCGGCGATGTCCGCGGTCACCGACGTACTGGACGAGGACGCCGACTCGCTGGACCCGGACACCGCCTCCGCGGTCCGGCTGATCAGCCAGGAGACCGGGAAGCTGGCGCGGATGGTGGAGGACCTGATGGAGGTCTCGCGGTTCGACGCGGGCGCCGCCGCGCTCCACTTGGACGAGGTGGACGTCGCCGAGACGATCCGCAAGACCCTTCAGGCCCGCGCCTGGCAGCAGCGGGTGACCGCGGACCTGCCGGACGACGTCCGGGCCCGGCTCGACCCGCGCCGGCTCGACGTGGTGGTGGCCAACCTCGTGGGCAATGCGCTGCACCACGGCGGCGAGCCGGTCCGGGTGGTGCTGCACGCGCCGGAGCCGGGCGACGCCACGCTCCGCATCGAGATCCGCGACGCCGGCCCGGGGATAGATCCCGAGGTGCTGCCGCACGTCTTCGACCGCTTCTACAAGGCGGACTCGGCCCGCGCCCGGTCCGAGGGCAGCGGGCTGGGCCTGGCCATCGCCCAGGAGAACGTCCGGCTGCACGGCGGCGCGCTGCGCGCCGCCAACTCCCCCGAGGGCGGTGCGGTGTTCACCGTCGAGCTGCCGCTGCGCCACGAGGAGGCGCCGCCCGGCGAGACCGCCGACGAACCCGCCGCGCCCACGGACGCACCGGCCGACCCGCCCACCGACGATCCCGCCGGCCCGGGGAAGGGGACCGACACCGCATGACCGCCCGACGCCTGACCGCGCACCGCACCACCGCCCGCCTGGTCGCCCTGGCCGGGGTGCTCACCACGGCCCTGGCCGGCTGCGGCATCGAGCCCACCGACGTGATCGACGCCGGCGAACCGGCGTCCGGGGTGCGGGGCCCGGGCAAACCCCCGGCCGATGTGCAGCTCTTCTTCTACGGCCCGGACGGGCTGCACTCGGCGACCCGTCGGACGAAGGAGCCGCTGGAGCCGCAGGGCGCGCTCGACCTCCTGACGCAGGGGCCGAACCACGCCGAGCGGATGCGCGGACTCTCCAGCGTGGTGCCCAAGTTCCCCGCCCCGCTCACCGCCTCGACCGGGCAGGGCCGGGTCACCATCACCCTGCCGGTCAACGCCAAACTGGTGGACCCGGCCTCGCTGAACCAACTGGTGTGCACCGCCGCCAACGCCCGCGTCCCCGGGGGCAAGCCACCGGGCCTGGTGATGGTGACCCTGGTCGGCGAGGGCGTCCAGGTCGGCCCCATGGTGTGCGGCGGCAACAACGCCTTCCCGTTCGTCCAGCCGACCCCGCGGCCCGCCGAGAGCCTCGGCCCCGGGGACGGCTGACCGGCCGTCCCGGGCCCGGGCGGCCGGTGGCACTGCGCTACCGTGAAAGAGCGGGAACCGTCCGGCCACATCTCGGGAGGCCCCACGATGACCGAGCGCAAACCCCCCGGCGTCAGCTTCGAGAGCTGGGTCGACAAGCAGATCCGCGAATCGGCCGAGCAGGGCGCCTTCGAGCGCCTCCCCGGCTTCGGCAAGCCACTCCCCGCTCTCGACCGGCCCTACGACGAGACCTGGTGGATCAGGGACAAGATGCACCGGGAGCACCTCTCCTTCCTCCCGCCGAGCCTCGTCCTGCGCAAGGAGGCCGAGGACGCGCTGACGGCCGCCGCCGACGCCCCCACCGAGGCCGCCCTCCGCCGCATCCTCACGGACATCAACGACCGCATCCGGGCAGCCCTGGCCGCCCCCCAGGACGGCCCACCGCTGGGCCTCACCCCTTACGACATCGAGGAACACGCCCTCAAGTGGCGGGAGAGACACGGGGGTTGAGCGCCATGGCGGAGGAGCTCCCGCAGTCCACCCCGTCAAGCCCGCACGCATTCGGTCGGGTTTACTCCTGCCGTGCGTGAGTGGCACCCCGCTCCATGTCATCAGGGCGGATTCGGACGTCTTGGATTCCGAGGCCGCGCAGCAGGGCGTTCATGGTGACCATGTATCTGCGCCCCACCTTCTCCACGGCACAAGGGAACTCGCCTCGCCGGACCCTCCGATACGCCGTGGAACGGCTCATTCCGAACAGGCCGGCGGCGAAGACCAAGCTCACCGCGTCTGGCAGCCCGAACGCCTCGGAGAGAGTGATGGTGTCGTCGCTGCGCCGGGTCATCCCGCACCTCCCCAAGGCAGGTCGAGAGTCTCTTGCGCCCTCACAGATGCGGAATGCGCCCTCGGCAGGGCCTGCCGCCGGCGGGTCCGCAGGCGCCTCCGCTGGTCACGAACGTGGTCCATCAGTCCGAGGTGTTCGGCCAGGGCCCCCAACCGCTCGCCTTGGATCCGCTGCGCAAGGTCGGACGAAAGCCACGTCACCGGGATGACGTGGAACGTGTCCTGAGGTTTCGGCTCCGGGTCCCCTTGCAGACCGGCCGCCGGCGCCAGGCCCACTTCCTCCGTGGGTATCTCCGCGGCAGGCCGCCGGCCGACCCGCCACCCGGCGGCAAAGGCGTGCCTGATGAGCGCGGTCCCGACATCTGATTGCCGGTCCGGGTCGAGCGTGCGGAGGCCAGCAAGGAACCCCGCGACCATGGCCGAGTGGACGTCGGCGACTTCGGCCCGTAGCGACCGGGCAATGGTGCGGGAGCCGCGCGTCAACTGCGGAAGCACCATCCATAGGGTGATCACCGGCCATCGGCTCGCCATGCCGTCCTCCTCGGCATGCGCGAGCCGGACCAGACATGTCCACACCATGCGTCGCACTTCCTCATCGGCAGCCCAAGGGGACACCGCCGCCCTTGCGGCGAAAAGGTCGAGATGCTCGACCGGGTCGCAGGTGTCCGAGGCACGGTGCAGGCAGAGCCTCTCGTCCGCACAAACGCGACCCACCCATGTGTCAACGGAACTCATCAGGCCCATCGAACGGAGAGCGGTCATGGCTTCCTCTTCCTTCGGCTTCGGTATGGGTCACTGCGCCATCGTCGGCGCGCGACGTCTCTTCACTGCCCGAGCTCTCTTGGCCAGCCGGCGATTCCTCAGTAGCAGCCTCTGCGAATGGCGCCTGATACGGCGTCGCCCAAACCCTGCGATACGGCGCCTCGTTGCCACCGTCTGCGGCTCGGCGGACGGTGTCTGGGCCGTCATGCTGCTCCGTTGGTGTGTCGGCTGGCGCCTCGCCATCGGATCGGGGCTTCCGAAGCTCAGACAGGTAGGCGCGCAGCCGGGCACTGGTCACGGGGCTGCCCATGTTCTCCGCGACGCGTGCCATGCGGTCCAAGTAGGCGGCACGTTCGGCTGATCCCTCGGGGAAGTCGATCTCGTCCAACAACTCGGCGAACCGCTCCGCTCTCATCCCACCGGTGGGTGGCCTGCTCGGTGGCGGCACGTCCGGTGTGGCTGGATGACTGTGCCCGCCGGGCGGATCGGCCACCTCGTTGTCCTCGAAGGATGAGACGAGGTGTCGGAAGGAGTCAGGAAGTTCCAGATCGTTGGCGGCCGCCGAAAGACAGGCGAGCGGACCGATCATCTCCACCGCTCGTTCGACCTCTTCGTCGTGCCGGGCAAGCCACCACACGACCGCGCTGCCCGGGGACTTGAGCACCTCGCCTCCTATGTAGGCACGCTTGTTGCGCTCGTACTGGCGGCTGTGCTCCCAGGCCTCGACCGTCTTGCGGAGGCTCGCCTGCTCGGCGAGGCGTTCTCGGTCGGCCTCGGCCAGAGACAGCCGTACGTCGGTCGCGTAAGCGAGGACAAGACCCGAGTCGTCCTGTGCGGGCGCCCCGAGCATCGCGGCGAGTTGGTGTTCGCCCCAATCGCTCTCCCCTGGATGGGCGGAGGCCACGAAGGCTCGGGCACGCTGCAGGATCGCCGCGTTCGCCAAACCTGCCGGATTGGCGTGCAGGAAACCGTGGTGATGGGCCGTCATCCGCCACCACACCGTAGCGGACAGATGGAAGGAGTAGTCCGCGACCGCACTCGCGACCTGCACGCTGTCCAAGTACATCCACTGATACGGCTCGTCGCCAGGAGGGGGTGGCGGTGGAGGGGTGCCCTGTTGAGGCTGACCAACCGAGTCGACAGGTCGCTTCAGCAGGAACAGGGTGACCCCGGCCACGAGGGTGGGGAGCAAGATGCACAGCCACAGCGGCCACTGCATCAGACCGCCGAGGAGGACGAGCAGCAGGCAGCCCGCGAACCCCGAGGCCGCCGCCGTAGTCGCGTTATCGCGTTTCATGTGTGCGCTCCCGAATCCGGCACGCCGCCACCACTGGTGTCGACGCCCTGCGCGAGGTCGATCTTCTGGCAGAACTGATCGGCGGTCAGCGCCCGCGGCGTACCGCCGTCTGCGGCACCCAGGGAGTCGGCCGCTGCCCAGTCACAGGTGATGGCATACAGCCGGTTGAGCAGGCTGGTGTCGGTCGCCGCGGCTACTAGCAGCGCCTGAAGTCCGGAGGCCCAACTCCGGTCCGCATGGACAGTGGTGAGCCAACGGTGCACCAGTGGCGCCCAGTTGTCCGGCGTGCCGGCCACCATGACGGCGTGCCACGCGAGGGCCACCGTCGGCCAATGCGGGACGACGCGCAGTTCTGCCGGGTCCAGCGCGTCACGCAGGAGCGCCGTGCCGACCGCAGTCGGCTTACGGACCAGATGGTCGACGAGCTTCTGGTACGCACTTACGTTGCCCCGGGCCAGCTCAAGCAGTGCCGAACGGGCCGACCAGACTTGTCTGCCCGCGGTTCCCAAGGCCAGGTGGCGGAGCCGCACGAGGGCCTGGTCTAGATGAGTGGCAGCTAGCACCTGGTGGCAGACGTCGGTGAGTACCTCCGCAAGGTCGGGCGACAACCGTGGTCCGGTGGTCCACCGGTAGACGCGTGACCGGAACCTGCTGCCATGGCGATCATGGCTGAGCCCCAGTTCCAGCGCGGCCGCCGCCTCCGCGCGCAGCCGACCTGAGAGGTCCGGACTAGTCCACTCCTCGATCAAGCAACAGAGGTCGTCCGGCCGGTTGGCGGCAAGGGACTGCTCGGCGAACCTCGCCACGACATTCGTACGGTCCTCAGCTGCCAGTTCGGGAAGGAGCACCGCCTTGCCGACCCAGTCGCGCAGGCCTTCGCGCAGGTCCGGGAAGTTGTTCCAGAAGTGCGTCCGTACCGCTCCGTCATAGGCGAGTCGCTCGAACCCGACCCGACCACTCGGGTCACGTCTGATCTCCAGTGTGTTCAAGTGCTCACCGAGATCCGCCTGAGCCAGCCGCGGTGTCTCGTCGCGGTCGTGGTCGAGCACCTCCATTAGTAGGTAAGCACTCTGCAACACAGCATCGGCGGTCGCACCGTTGAACATGGCGGCGCTCAGCAGCAGGGCACGCTGGTGAGCGTCCCGATGGGCGGCCATCTGCCGGGCCACTGCACCGGCCCGGTCGGTCACTGCCGTGATGGCCTCGTCGAGCCAGTCGGGAACCGTGGTGCCGTACGCCCGGCTGTCACGGGCGCGGCGGACCAACTCGGCCAGCCAGGCCAACTCGCCCATGGGGGAACGCTGGAAGAGCTTGTGCAACCGCTCATCGTCGAATTGCTCGGGCGAGAACTCGACGCCCATGGTCTTCAGGTGGCGAGCGAAGACCCAGGCAGCGGGCGGTCTGCCGAGCCGTACGACGAGCGGTACAAGATCGGTGTCGAGCAGGTGGTCACGCCCGGCAGGAAGCACGACGACCAGTCGCGCTCCGCACTTCTCAACCGCCGATCGGTACTGTGCCAAGTTGCGCTGGGCCGAGGAGTACTCGGTGTCGGTCACGCCCGAGAGGTCGAGGAGGAACCGGTCGGCCGAAGAGGCGTCCAGGTCGTCATCCTCGTCGGTCACCGCGAGTTCCTCGAACCTTCCGGCGCCGGTGTCGAGGTGCTGGAGCAGCATCGTCGCCGCCGTTCGCCGCCCTGTCCCCACCCCGCCGTCGAGCAGCACCACCGCCCCGGGCGCGGTGAGCCGTTCGGCGGCAACCACCTGTCCCATCGGTGGCACGAAACACCTGCTGAGCTGAAGTCGGTGGTCTTGAACGATCCGCCATCGGTTGGTTCCCTTCCGCACCAGCCGTTCGGCGGAACCCATGACGTACCAGGCGTAGTTGTACTGCGCCCCGTCGCCCGTGTGGACCCGGCTGTGCGAGCCATCGACCCACGCGCCGTTCCAAGGCGCGCCTTCCTCGCCTTCGCCCTCGCTCGTCACTGCTCCTCACCCTCACCGTGCCGGGGCGCAGACGAGTGCTCGTTGCTCCCGGAGTTGTCTCCGGCTACATAACTGACCCCCATTCCATCGCCGGTGAACCGGGGACCGCTGGACTGGTCCCGCAGGTCGTACTGGTCCCCACTGCCGGTATGGAGCGGGCCTCGCGGTTCGCTGATGAAGGTCCCAGAGAAGTCACGGCCGACGTTGCCGATGCCACCCCGCTGCCGGGTGGTGACGGTGCGGGCCTGCACCTGGGTGCCTCGCACCTCGCCGGAGTGGTTACCGTGGCGCTCGGAGTCCACCGGTGCGTCATCGTTGTGCCGAGCGGCCTGGTCGGCCTGTGCCAACACCGGTACAAGTTGGGCGAGTTCATTTCCGATCCGTGCCAGGTCGGCTTCCGCATTGCGGTGGTCCAGCCGCCGGTACTGACAGTCGGCCAGGTGCCTCAACGCGGGCGGCAGCGCCTCCCGGGTGAGCCGGTCGGTACGGCCCACCAAGACCGGGATGACCTGGGCACCACTGCCGAACGCCTCCAGGATCTCGCGACGGATCCAATCCTTTGGGTCAGCGAGTGCGGGGCGGCCGTCCGATGTGCGTGCCTCCAGCCACCGTGGTCCGATCACGGCCAGCAAGACACTGCTGCGTCGTACGGCGGTGATCAGTTCCCGTGGGAAGGCTTGCCCTCCGGAGATCGACTTGCTGGCCCGGAAGATGCGTTCGCTACCGAAGCGGCGAGATAATTCTCGTTCGATAAGCGTCGCAGTCGCCTCCTCGTCCCCTGTGCGGTAATTGACGAAGACATCGGGCATGACTATTTCCTTTCGCTCATGAAGAGTGGATGTTCGAGCGGCGGTCTCCGCAGAATTGCGGCAACACACGTTGAGGACACCGGAGCGAACGCGAATGCGATCGCCGGGCAATCCAGGACAACTCGTCGGCCTCCTGTGTGCCGATCATCTAGATGACGGGGTCGCGCCGAGTGGCCCACCGGACCTGGTCAGCATTGAGCCGTATGCGACACGCGGATCAACGCAGGCTGCAGATCGCGGACGGCCCGGTGGCTCCGGAACCTGGACAGTTCCTTCGTCAGTCGGACGACGTCCGTGCGGACGGTCGCCGACGTTACGGGTCGCCCCACGATTGATGATCTTGCTCACGGTTGGGGACATGGAGTGGTTTCTATGAGTTGTCTGGGTTGTGATGACTCATCAGGCTC
>NZ_JBIVXW010000076.1:0-45679 GCF_044769405.1 Streptomyces sp. NPDC090442 | reverse complement strand
TCTCCGGAGCGCGCCGCGGCGCTGTGGGCGGGGGGGGGGGGGGGGGGGGCGGGCGCCCCCCGCGCCCCCCGGCCCGGGGGGGCCCCCCCGGGGGGGGGGCGGCGGGGGGGGGCCCCGCCGCTCACGTATGCGTTGGCCCATTCCACTGACGCCCCGCAGCTCCCGGGCCGGGCCCGGGAAGGCTCCTGGCGGTGCTGCCCCGACATGCGAAATCCCGTCCGGGTCAGGTGTTTGACGGCACGTGAGGCAAACCCATGGTCTCGGCCGACCCCGGGGCTTACCCTCGGGTTCTCCCGCACGGCCGCGGCCTGGCCGATTCGCGCTCCACCGGGCAGGCCCTGGCACACCACCGTCACACCGCCCCGACTCGGGCCGGCTTGAGGAGGCCGTTTTGCGAGGATCCGCACCGGAAGGCGCGCCGAGAACCCGCCACTTGGCGCTGCGCAGACCCGCCACCGCCGTCGCGGCGGCGGCGCTGCTGCTGCCACTGGTCTCGGCGGCCCCGTCCGCGGGCGCCGGGCAGCCCCCGTCCGCCGCGCTGCAACGCGCCTTCGACGACGCCGCCGCGCGCTACCACGTGCCGCGCAGCGTCCTGCTGGGCGTCTCGTACCTGGAGTCCCGCTGGGACGCGCACGGCGGCGCGCCCAGCGTCTCCGGGGGCTACGGCCCGATGCATCTGACCGACGCCCGGGCGGCCGTGGCGGGTGCGCCGGAGTTCAGTGCGGACGCCGAGGACGCGCGGGGCGATGCGGCCCGGCCGCGCCGGACGGAGCCGGCGGCGCGGCGGGCGGTGCTGCCCGCCGAACTCCCGGCCCGCTTGCGGACGTTGCCGCGGGCCGCGCGCCTGGCGAAGCTGCCGGCGGCGAAGCTGCGGACCGACCCGGCGGCGAACGTGCTGGGCGGCGCCGCGCTGCTGGCCGCCACCCAGCGCGAGCTGGGGCTGCCGGCCAGTGCCGACCCCGCCAAGTGGTACGCGGCGGTGGCCCGCTACGGCAGCGCGGACGACGCGGCGAGCGGCGCGGCCTTCGCCCGGGACGTCTTCGACGTGATGCGGCACGGGCAGGCCCGCACCACGGACGCGGGGCAGCGGGTCGCGCTGGCCGCCGCGCCCCGGCTGACCGCGGACGCCGCCCAGGAGAAACGTCTCGGCGGGGCCGCCGTGCGGCGCGCCTCGGCGCGCGGTTCCGGTGGGGCGCTGGAGTGCCCGTGGACGGTGGCCTGCGAGTCCTGGCCGGCGCCGTACGAGCAGTACGACAACGGGGCCAACTACGGCAACCACGACCTGGCCGACCGCCCCAAGGAGCAGCGGATCGACACCCTCGTGATCCACGACACCGAGGGCTCCTGGGAGACCACGCTCCGGCTGATCAAGGACCCCAAGTACGTCTCCTGGCACTACACCGTCCGCTCCTCGGACGGGCTGATCGCCCAGCACGTGCCCACCAAGGACGTGGCCTGGCACGCGGGCAACTGGTACGTCAACTCGCACTCGATCGGCATCGAGCACGAGGGGTTCCTCGCCGCGCCGGACGCCTGGTACACGGAGGCGATGTACCGCACGTCGGCGCGGCTGGTGAAGTACCTGGCGAAGAAGTACGACATCCCGTTGGACCGGCAGCACATCCTGGGCCACGACAACGTGCCGGGCACGATCCCGTCGACGATCCCGGGGATGCACACCGACCCCGGCCCGTATTGGGACTGGGCGCACTACTTCGCCCTGTTGGGCCGGCCGTTCAAGCGGACCGCGGGGTCGCACGGCGGGCTGGTCACCATCCGCCCGTCCTACGACGCCAACCGGCCGGTCTACACCGGCTGCGAGAAGGCGGGTGAGCCGTGCGCGGAGCACGGTTCCACGGCGGTGCGGCTGCACACCGCGCCCAGTGAGAGCGCGCCGCTGGTGCAGGACATCGGGCTGCACCCGGACGGATCGGCGACCACGACCGGGGTGAACGACACCGGGGCGCGGGCCTCTACGGGGCAGCGGTTCGCGGTGGCGGGCCGGTCCGGTGACTGGACGGCGATCTGGTACCTCGGGCAGGAGGCGTGGTTCCACAACCCGCGCTCGCACCCGACGGCGGTGAACGCCAAGGGTCTGGTCGCCACCCCGAAGGAGGGTCGATCGGAGATCCCGGTCTACGGGCGGGCCTATCCGGAGCTGTCGGCGTATCCGTCGCAGGTGCCGGTGCAGGCGGTGACCCCGCTGCCGTACAAGCTGCTCGCGGGCCAGAAGTACGCCGTCGGCGGGCGGGTGCGGTCGGACTACTTCTTCTCGCCGACCTTCGACATCACCAAGCACGCGGTGGTGCGGGGCGACGACGTCTACTACGAGATCCAGCTCGGGCACCGGGTCGGCTATGTGCGGGCGGCCGATGTGGAGGTGCACTCCTCGCGGTCGTAGCCCGGGAGGGCCGGGACGCGCACGCGCCCGGTGGTCGGCCGTGGGGCCGTCCGCCGGGCGCGGGTCCGTGCGCCGTCGGTCGTGCCGGGTCAGCCCTGCTGGAAGAGCTCCGCGGGCAGCGGCTTGAGCAGTGCGTAGAGGTCGTCGGTGATCGGGCGGTCCCAGCTGGCGATGGTGACCAGCACGCCGTCGCTGCGGTCGAACTGCACGCAGGAGATGCGGCTCTCGGAGCACTTGATGCGCTTGACGATCAGGAGGTTGTCCTGGTGCATCACGGGGGTGTCCTCGGTCTCCACGACCGTCACCGGCTCGTCGTTCTCAAGCGCCGCGAGGAGCTGGGCCACCTCGAAGGGGACCTGCCCCTCCTCGCACTCGCGCGCCGGCGAGCCCTCCGGGAGGTTGCCGATGATCATCGCCGGGCCGCGGCCGCCGAACAGGTCGTAGCGGAGGAACACGCCCTGGCAGCTCCCGTCGGGCGCGGGCAGCAGCCCGGCCCCGAGATTGCCGGGCCAGTCCCCCGGGTCCATGGCGAGTACGTCGAAGTCTGGACCGGCGGGCGTGGCTGCGCTGCGGCGACGGAGGAAGGACATGTCGCCATCGTACGTGGCCCGGCACGCCGGGCGGCGCGGACGTCGGGCCGGTGCGGGGGTGGTCATTCGGCGACGGTTCCGGTGGGGTCGGCCCCGTCCTGACGGCGGCGCCGGTGGTGGCGGGCGACCCGGGCGCGGTTGCCGCAGGACGGCTTGCACCACTCCTGGCGGGCGCGCTCCTTGACGAAGTAGCGCACGCAGCGCGGGGCCGGGCAGGCCCGCAACCGGTCGCGGTCCGGGCCGCCGAGGAAGGCGAGGGCGGCCCGGGCCAGGGTCGCGGTGAGCCGGTCGGCGGCGGGCGGGGTGCCGGTCGGGAGGTGGCGCAGGACGGGGGGTGCGTCGGGCTCCCAGGTGAGGCGGGGGGCGGTGGGGACCCGGGCCGCGGCGGCGTTGAGCCGGGCCAGTGCCGCGTCCTCGGGGAGCAGCCGGTGGGCGTCGGCGGGGCTGGGCGGGTTGGGGCGGATCGCGCGGGCGAACAGCGAGCGGACCGCGGCCCGGAGCTCGCGGACGGCGGTGAGCAGGGCCTCGTCCGCCGGGGGCGGGCCGTCGGCGGCGCAGTCCAGGGCGTCGGTCCGGTCGCGGAGCCAGGCGGCGAGGCCGGCGGTGTCGGCCAGGTCGTCGGCGACGCCGTCGTGTCCGTCGTGGCGGATGGTGACGGCGAGGTCCAGGGCGAGCCGCGTTGCGTCCATGAAGCTAATGGTACGGTCGCGCGCAACCATTAATCACCCGAGGGGGAAGCATGGCCGATCTCCGTCAACTGCTGCGCGACCTGCCGGTGTTCGGGGGCGAACTGCCCACCTTCGACACGGTCGCGACGCCCGACGATCCGGTGGAGCTGTTCACCGCGTGGCTGCTGGGCGCGATCCGGGCGCAGGTCCCCGAGCCGCACGCGATGACGGTCGCGACCGCCGACGCGGACGGCACCCCGTCCGCCCGGACCCTGATCCTCAAGGACATCGACGCGGCGGGCTGGCGCTTCGCCGCGCACGACGGCAGCGCCAAGGGCCGGGAGTTGACCGCCCGCCCGTACTGCGCGCTGGCCTTCTACTGGCAGCCCCTCGCCCGGCAGGTGCGGGTGCGCGGCCCGGTGGTGCGGGAGGACGCGGAGCGGTCCGCCGCGGACTTCCTGGCACGGAGCCCGGAGGCGCGCGCCGAGGCCCTGGTGGGCCGGCAGAGCCGGCCGCTCGCGTCGCTGGCGGAGCGGGACGCCGCGGTGGCCGATGCCGCTCAACGGCTGGCGCGCGAACCGGGGTTGGTGCCGCCCGAGTGGACGCTGCACACCGTGCGGGCGGAATCGGTGGAGTTCTGGCAGGGCTCCACGGACCGCAACCACACCCGGCTGCGCTACCGCCGCACCGACGGCACCTGGACGAAGGAACTGCTGTGGCCGTGACGGCCGCGCGCCTCAACTACTGGCGGGCGGGCCTTGGTTCGTTCCCCGAGGAGGTGTGGGAACGGCCGGACTGCGAGGTGCTGATCCTGGCCGACAACCGCCTCACGACGCTCCCGGCCGGGCTCGGTCGGCTGCGTCGGTTGCACACCCTCGACCTCGGCCACAACGCGCTCACCGCGCTCCCCGCCGAACTCGGTGCACTGTCCGGGAGCCTGACCCGCTACCTCTACGTCCACGACAACCGGCTCACCACCCTGCCGGACGCACTCTGCCGGCTGGACCGGCTGGGCTACCTCAACGCCGGGGACAATCCGCTGGGCCGACTGCCGGCCGGGCTCGGCGAGATGGTCGGGCTGGTCGAACTCCGGTTGCAGCGCATCGGGTTGACGGAGTTGCCGGCGTCGGTGGGGCAACTGTCCCGACTGCGGGAGCTGTGGCTGGGCGGCAATGCGCTGACCGGGCTGCCGGAGGGGGTCGCGGAGCTCGGCGCGCTGCGCGTCCTGGAGCTGCGGGACAACGCGCTGCCGCAGGTCCCCGGGGCGCTGCGCGGGTTGTGCCGGCTGCGCCGGCTGGACCTGCGCGGCAACCGGATCGGTGAACTGCCGTACTGGCTCGCCGCGTTGCCGTCCCTGGAGAAGCTGGACCTGCGGTGGAACGCGGTGGACGACGCGGCCGCGCCGGTCCGGGCCCTGCGGCAGCGGGGGTGCGTGGTGCTGACCTGACGGCCCGGCCCGCGCCGCGGCGGCGGGGGCCGGCGCCGGTGGCGACGCGTCGGCGGGGCTCAGGTCAGGTCGAACTCGCCCTCGCGGGCGCCGAGGACGAAGCCGCGCCACTCGGCGGGGGTGAAGATCAGCGCCGGTATCTCCGGGCTGCGGCCGTTACGCATCGCGATATAGCCCTCGACGAAGGCGATCTGGAGATCTCCGCCCACGCCCCGGGTGCTCGATTGCCACTCGGCGCGGGACAGGTCGAGTTCCGGCCTGGTCCCGCCCGCGAGCCGCTGGTCGGTGATGCTGTCGGCCACGTATCCGCTCCTCCCGATCGTCATCGGTGGCCAGGGTAACGACTGATCCCCGGGGCGGAACAGGGGACGTGCGACGGGTGCGGGACGTCAGGTGGTGGGGGCTTCGGCACCCACCAGCCACATGGAGAAGAACTGCGAGCCGCCCCCGTAGGCGTGGCCCAACGCCCGTCGGGCGCCGTCGACCTGGTGCTCGCCGGCCCGCCCGCGGACCTGGAGGGCGGCCTCGGCGAAGCGGAGCATGCCGGAGGCGCCGATGGGGTTGGTGGAGAGCACCCCGCCCGAGGGGTTGACGGGCAGGTCGCCGTCGAGCCCGGTGACCCCGGACTCGGTGAGCTTCCAGCCCTCACCCTCGGCGGCGAAGCCGAGGTTCTCCAGCCACATCGGCTCGTACCAGGAGAACGGGACGTACATCTCGACGGCGTCGATCTGGCGGCGCGGGTCGGTGATCCCGGCCTGCCGGTAGACGTCGGCGGCGCAGTCCTTGCCGGCCTGCGGGGAGACGAAGTCCTTGCCGGCGAAGAGGGTGGGCTCGCTCCGCATCGCCCCGCCGTGCACCCAGGCCGGCGGATGCGGGGCCCGGGCGGCGCCGGTGCGGTCGGTGAGGACCATGGCGCAGGCGCCGTCCGAGGAGGGGCAGGTCTCGGAGTAGCGGATCGGGTCCCAGAGCATCGGCGAGGACTGGACCTTCTCCAGGGTGAGGTCGTGCTCGTGGAGGTGGGCGTAGGGGTTCTTCAGGGCGTTGCGGCGGTCCTTGTAGGCGACGAGGGAGCCGACGGTGTCCGGGGCGCCGGTGCGCCGCATGTACGCGCGGACGTGCGGGGCGAAGAACCCGCCGGCGCCGGCCAGCAGCGGCTGTTGGAAGGGGATCGGGAGGGACAGGCCCCACATCGCGTTGGACTCGGACTGCTTCTCGAAGGCGAGGGTGAGGACCGTGCCGTGCACCCGGGCGGCGACGAGGTTGGTGGCGACCAGGGCGGTGGAGCCGCCGACCGAGCCGGCGGTGTGCACCCGGAGCATCGGCTTGCCGACGGCGCCGAGCGCGTCGGCGAGGTAGAGCTCCGGCATCATCACCCCCTCGAAGAAGTCGGGGGCCTTGCCGATCACCACCGCGTCGATGTCGGCCCAGCCCAACTCGGCGTCCTCCAGGGCCCGTTGGGCGGCCTCCCGGACCAGGCCGGCGATCGAGACGTCGCGCCGGGCGGCGACGTGCTTGGTCTGACCGACGCCGACGACGGCCACCGGCTCCTTCGCGGTCGCTGCGTTGCTCATCGCTCCCCCTCCAGGACGGCGACCAGGTTCTGTTGCAGGCACGGGCCGGAGGTGGCGTGCGCCAGGGCGCGGTCCGCCTCGCCGCGCTGGACGGCGGCGGCGGCCGCGCCGAGCCGGATCAGGCCGGCGGCCATCATGGGGTTGGCGGCCAGCGCGCCGCCGGACGGGTTGATCCGGACCGTGCTGCCGGGCGCGTCCAGCCGCAGCGCGCGACGCAGCACGACCTCCTGGGAGGTGAACGGGGCATGCAGCTCGGCGAGTTGGACGGGGGCGTCGAAGGCGCCGGCGTGTTCGGCGGCGAGCCGGGTGGAGGGCGAGTCGGTGAGGTCGCGGACGCCCAGGGCGTGCGCCTCGATGCGGTGGTCCAGGCCGCGGATCCAGGCGGGGCGGTCGGCCAGCCGGCGGGCGGTGTCGCCGGCGGCGAGGATCACCGCGGCGGCGCCGTCGACGACCGGCGGGCAGTCGCCGGTGCGCAGCGGCCCGACGACCTGCCGGCCGGGGGCGGCGTCCGGGCGGTCATCCCGGCTGCGCGCGCCGATCGCGGCCAGTTCGCGGGCGTCGGTGTGGCCGGCGTCGAGCAGCGCCTGGGCCTGGAGGGCGGCGAGCGCCACGGAGTCGGGCCAGAGCGGGGCGACGTAGTACGGGTCGAGTTGGCGGGTGAGGACCTCACGCAGGTCGCCGGGCGAGGACTTGCCGTACGCGTAGACCAGCGCGGTGTCGGCCTCGCCGGTGAGGATCTTGACCCAGGCTTCGTGGAGCGCCCAGGCGCCGTCCATCTCCACGTGGGACTCGGCGATCGGCGGCCAGGCGCCGACGCCGTCCAGCGCCATGGTGAACGAGAAGGCGCGTCCGGCGAGGTAGTCGGAGGAGCCGGAACAGGTGAAGTCGATGTCCCGGGCCTTCAGGCCGGTCTGCGCGAGGACGTCGTGCAGCACCGGCATCAGCATCTCGACCTCGGAGGTCTCGGCACTGTCCGGGGCGTGCGCGCTCTGTCCGAAGGCGACGACGGCGACCTCGCGCACCGGGCCGCGCACTGGCTCGGGCATCAGATCAGCTCCTTGTAGCTGTCGTAGTCGGCGTCGGGTTCGCCGGTGGGGCGGTAGTGGTCGGGGAATCGGGCGCCCTCGGTCCAGACGGGCTCGACCCGCAGCCCCATCCGCACCTGGTCGTAGGGGATGCCGCCGATCCGGGCGTGCAGCGCCAAGTCGGCACCGTCCAGGGCGATATGGGCGTAGACGTAGGGCACCTCGATGTCGAGGTTGCGCGCCTTGATGTTGACGATGCAGAAGGTGGTGACGGTGCCGCGGGGGCCGACCTCCACCTGTTCGCCGGTGGCGACCCCGCAGGTGGGGCAGGCGCCGCGGGGCGGGACGTAGACCTTGCGACAGGCCGGGCAGCGCTCCCCGAGGGTGCGCCGCTCGGCGAGCGCCTGGATGTACCGGGACTGGGCGTGTCCGGGCGCGTAGGTGTAGTCGAGCCGGGCCGGCGCGGTGATGCCGGTCACGGGCTCGTCGAACTGCCCGATGCGCGGGGCCGATTGCTGCCCGGCGTGCGGGACTGGTTGCTGCCCGTCGGCGGCCGCGCGCCCACCGCCTTCGGGAGTTCCCCCTGCGGGAACGTCTCCTACGGGAGCGCCTCCCTCGGGAGCGCCCCGGCCGGGATTCCCCCCGTCGGGAGTCCCCCTGCTGGGAGCTCCCCCGCCGGGATCCCCCTCCCCGGGAATACCACCCCGCCCGTCCACGTTGTGGCCCCGCAGGGGGCCCGCGCCACCCCTACGGGATCCGTTCGCCCCCTCCCTAGGTGCCCCGACCATCGCGTCGGTCACCTCACCCGCCGCCCCGTCCGCGGGCTCGAAGCAGGCGATGTCGGTGATCGCCCCGGTGCGTTCGGCGGCCCAGCGGATGCGGACCCGCATGCCGGTGCGCACGGCGTCCGGGCCGGGCGCGGCCAGGGCGTGCAACAGGGCGGTGTCGGCCCCGTCGAGCCGGACCAGGACCCAGGCGAAGGGGTCGGCCAGCGGCTGGCCGCGGCGCGGGGACGGGTTCCAGGCCCAGGTGGTGACGGTGCCGGTCGGGGCGACCTCGACCAGGTCGCGGAGCTCGTCGGCGGTGACCGGGTCGTACTCGACGGGCGGCACCACCACCCGGCCGTCGCGGGCCCGGACGCCGAGGACGGTGCGCTCGCGCAGCCCGGTGAGGAAGGCGCCGACGACCGGGCCGAGCGAGCGGGTGAAGGGGAATTCCACGACGAGCGGCGCGGTGAGGACCTCTGACATGGGGACTCCTCGATGGGGTGGGATCAGGCGCGCCGGAAGACCGGGGGGCGCTTCTCGGCGAAGGCGCGGGAGCCCTCCTTGGCGTCGGCGGTGTCGAAGATCGGCCAGCCGCGGGCGAGTTCGGCGGCGAGCCCGTCGGTCTCGGTCATCCCGGCGGTCTCGTAGACGGACGCCTTGACGGCCTCGACGGCGAGCGGACCGCAGGCGTTGATCCGCTCGGCGATCTCCAGCGCCTCCTCCAACGCGGTGCCGTCGGGGACGACATGGCCGATCAGGCCGATCCGGGCCGCCTCGGCCGCCGGGTAGGGCCGGCCGGTGAGCAGCATCTCCAGGGCGTGGGTGCGGGGGATCTGGCGGGGCAGTCGGACGGTGGAGCCGCCGATGGGGAACAGGCCGCGCCGGACCTCGTAGAGGCCGAAGGTGGCACCCTCGCCGGCGACCCGGATGTCGGTGCCCTGGAGGATCTCGGTGCCGCCGGCGACGCAGTGGCCCTCGACGGCGGCGATGACCGGTTTGCGCGGGCGGTGGTGACGCAGCATGGCCTTCCAGTGCAGATCCGGGTCGGCGCGCAGCCGCGCGCGGTACCCGTCGCCGGTCAGTCCGCCGCCGGCCAGCGCCTTGAGGTCCATGCCGGCGCAGAACGAGCCGCCGGCGCCGGTCAGCACGATCGACCGGATCCGGTCGTCGGCGTCGGCGGCGAGCCAGCCGTCGTACAGGCCGACCAGCATCGGCAGGGAGAGCGCGTTCCTGGCCTCCGGCCGGTTGAGGGTGAGCACCAGCGTCGCGCCGGTGCGCTCCACGGTGAGGTGTTCGGTGGCCGCATCCTCCGGCCGAGCCGGTGCGGTCGCGGCGTGTTCGGTCCCGCCCATTCGGTCCTCCCGTCTCACGACGTAGAACAGGTTGCAGTAGCCGGACGGCGAGTTCAAGGCTTTTCTGACGACCAGTCAGTTTTCTTGGTCCGGACCCCTTCCCTGCGTTCGGCTACGGCGCTCTAATGACCGCCGAGCCGACGCCGCCCGGTCTGGAGGAGCCATGGAGTACAACCTCGCCGACCTCTTCGAGTCGATCGTCGACACCGTCCCGGACCGCGAGGCGTTGGTATACCTTGACCATCCGGGCACCGGCGCCGAACGACGTTTGACCTACGCGGAGTTGGACCGGGCTGCCAACCGCCTGGCCCACCACCTCGCCGACCGCGGCATCGGCCCCGGCGACCACGTCGGACTGCACCTCTACAACGGCGTCGAGTACCTCCAGTCCGCCTACGCCTGCCTGAAGCTCCGTGCCGTGCCGGTGAACGTCAACTACCGCTATGTCGAGGAGGAGTTGGTCTACCTCTACCGAGACGCCGATCTGGTGGCGCTGGTCTTCGAAGCGGAGTTCACCGACCGGGTCGCGGGGGCGCTGCCGAAGGCGCCGAAGCTGCGGCACCTGGTACGGGTCGGCACCCCGCCCGCCGGCGCCGCCGAACCGGCGATCGCGCCGGTGCCACTGGCGGAGGCCGAGGCGGCCGGCTCCCCCGCCCGCGACTTCGGGCCGCGCTCCGCCGACGACCGCATCGTGATCTACACCGGCGGCACCACCGGCATGCCCAAGGGCGTGGTCTGGCGCCACGAGGACATCTTCTTCTCCGGGATGGGCGGCGGCGCACCGACCGGCGAACCGGTCGCCCGCCCACAGGAGTTGGCCGAGCGGGTGGCGGCCGGCGGCGAGGGCCTGGTGTTCTTCCCGACGCCGCCGCTGATGCACGGCACCTCGACGCTCACCGCGTTCATCGGCTTCCACTTCGGCCAGAAGGTCGTCGTGCACCGCAGGTTCGCGCCGGAGGAGGTGCTGCGCACCATCGAACGGGAGCGGGTCACCAGCGTCTCCCTGGTGGGTGACGCGATGCTGCGCCCCCTGGTGGACGCGCTCGCCGGCCCGCTCAAGGGGACCGACTGCTCGTCCCTGTTCAGCGTCAGCAGCTCGGGGGCGATCCTCTCCGACACCGTCCGCGCCCAGTTCGCCGCGCTGGTCCCGAACGCGTTGCTGCTGAACAACTTCGGCTCCTCGGAGTCCGGCTTCAACGGCACCGCCACCGACGACTCGGGCCCCGACAAGGGCTTCCGGCTGAACGTCAACTCCCGTACGGCGGTGGTCGATCCGGCCACCCACCGACCGGTCGCGCCCGGCGAGGTCGGCCGGCTGGCGCTCCGCGGCCATGTGCCGCTCGGCTACTACAACGACGCGGCGAAGACCGCGGAGACGTTCTTCGCGGCGGACGGGGACCGCTGGGTGCTGCTCGGCGACATGGCCACCGTCGGCGCGGACGGTGTGGTCACGGTGCTGGGTCGGGGCTCGCAGTGCATCAACTCCGGCGGGGAGAAGATCTATCCGGAGGAGGTGGAGCAGGCCCTGAAGGCGCATCCGGACGTCTATGACGCGCTGGTGGCCGGCGTCCCGGACGACCGCTGGGGCAGCCGGGTCGCCGCCGTCGTCCAACTCCGGCCGAACGCCGGCCCGTTGGACCTGGGCGGCATCCAGTCCCACTGCCGGACCCGGCTGGCCGGCTACAAGATCCCCCGTCAGGTCGTCTTCACCGACCGGATCCAGCGGTCACCGAGCGGCAAGGCGGACTACCGGTGGGCGAAGGCGGTGGCGGCGGGGGAAAGGGAGGCGTGAGGGGCAAGGGGCCCGAAGGGGACCATTTCCCCAACCAGCCGGCCCCGGCCGCCTGTCCACCCCCGCCCGTCTTCCTCACCGCCCGCCGCCCGCCGCCCGCCGCCCGCGTCGGCTATCCTCCGCACACCGACCGCAGCGAACGGGCCAACCCGGCCGCGTGCAGCAGGTCCAGCCGGCGCTCGTCGCCCACCCGCAGCGCGGCGAGCGCCAGCCGCGGCCCGCAGCCCGGCGCCGTACGGGCCCGCGGGGACGCGGCGACGGCCCGCACCAACTCCCCGTTGAGGCGGTTGATCTCCTGACGGACCCGGGCGAGATCCGGGCGGGTGGTGGGCGCGTGCGCGGGGTCCGCGCCCCAGCGGCGGTACAGCCCCCGCTGGACCAGCTTGTTCGCCTCGATCTGGTCCCGGAAGATCCGCACGGTCGCCTCCGGGTCGGCACCCGCCTCGCGGGCCTGCGCGGCCACCGCGGCCAGCACCTCCCGCTCCCGCGCCGGATCGTCGATCGGGCTGCCGGTGCCCCACTTCGCCGCGGCCACCAGGTCGGCGGTGGCCAGCCGTGCGGCGGAGAGGGCGGCCAGCGGCCGGAGGTGATCGGCCGGTGACGGCGCGGGCGCGGCGGCACGCACCGGGTCGGCGGCCGGCCGCGGTGCGGCGCCGGCGGGCACCGCGGCGGCGCTGCCGGACCCGACCCCGACCCCGGCGAACAACACCGCCGCGGCGCTCCCGGCGAGCAACGCACGGCGCATCGAGATGATCACCTGCACATCGAGCCTTCCGTCGAAACCGTTCACCGAACCCTCTGTCGCCTGTGCCGAACCGCGGCCGAGACGACCACCGCAGCCCTCAGGGAACCGCTCGTCGAGCCGTTCCTCCCGACGTCGAGCGTTCGTCGATCCGTGCACGAGCCGCTCGCGGAACCGCGTCCGCCGCCATCATGAACACTGGCCAGTCATACGGTAGTTGACCCACGTCAACCCCGCAGGAAGGACGTCACCGCCGCCAGGTACTCCCCCGGTCGCTCCTCGTGGACGAGGTGGCCGGCGCCCTCGACGGTGACCAGGCGGGCGTCGGGGATGGCGTCGGCCACCTCGACGAGGTGGCGTTGGGGGATGTGGCTGGTGGAACCGCCGGCGATCACCAGCGTGGGGGCGGTGATCGCAGAGAGGGACGCCCGCCAGTGCGGCGCGGGGGCGTTCCGCTCGGCGACGGCGGCGACCTTGGCCTGCCAGTCGAAGGCCGCGGGGCCGGGCGGCGGCGCGGGGACCCGCTGCGGCGGGTCGGCGGGGACCGGCGGGGCCGGTTCCTCGGCGATCAGGCGGGAGACCAGGGCGGGGCGGTGGGCGGCCAGCAGCAGGGCGGTGGTGCCGCCCAGCGAGTGGCCGATCAGCGCGACCGGGCCGAGGTCGAGCGCCTCGACGAAGCCGATCGCGTCGTCCCGCCAGCGCTCGAAGCCGTACTCCCCCGGCCAGTCGCTGCGGCCGTGCCCGCGCTGGTCGAGCGCGAAGACCCGGTGCGTGGTGGCCAGTCGGCCGACCACCCCGCGCCAGTCCTCACCGTCCTCGCCGAGGCTGTGCAGCAGGACCGCCGGGGGCGCGTCCGCCTCGCCCCACCCGCGGTACGCCAACCGAACGTCACCGACCTGCACCTTCCGTACGTCACCCATGCGCGAGAAGCTACCCGCGGGTCGTCCGCGGCACGCCCCTTGACGTGCCCGCCGCGCGCTGATTACTTGGTTCCGCAATCGCGGCTACCGAATGATCGGTAGGGAGACGAGGCGGTGAGATCCATGCCGGAAGCGGCGACGGACAGCGGGACGGGCGACGGGGTCTGCGGGACCGACTGGTGCGACGACGCGGAGCGGCTGTCGGCGGACGCCCTGCACGCGCTCCAACTCACCAGGCTTCGCGCCTCGTTGCAGCACGCCTACGACCACGTCCCCTTCTACCGGACGGCGTTCGACCGGGCCGGCATCCGGCCCGAGGACTGCCGCACGCCGGCGGACCTGGCCCGCTTCCCGTTCACGGTGAAGGACGACCTGCGGGCGCACTATCCGTTCGGCATGTTCGCGGTGCCGAAGGAGCGGGTGCGGCGGCTGCACGCCTCCAGCGGCACCACCGGGCGACCCACGGTCGTGGGCTACACCGAGCGGGACCTGTCGAACTGGGCGGATCTGGTGGCCCGTTCGATCCGTGCGGCGGGCGGCCGACCAGGCCACACCGTCCATGTCTCCTACGGATACGGGCTGTTCACGGGCGGGCTGGGGGCGCACTACGGCGCGGAGCGGCTCGGCTGCACCGTCGTCCCGGCCTCCGGCGGGATGACCAGCCGTCAGGTGCAGCTCATCCAGGACTTCCGCCCCGAGATCATCATGGTGACGCCGTCGTACCTGCTCACCCTGCTCGACGAGTTCGAGCGCCAGGGCATCGACCCCCGCACCACCTCGCTGAAGGTGGGGATCTTCGGCGCCGAGCCCTGGACGCAGGAGATGCGCCGGGAGATCGAGGAGCGGTTCGCCCTCGACGCGGTGGACATCTACGGACTGTCGGAGGTGATGGGGCCCGGCGTGGCGCAGGAGTGCGTGGAGACCAAGGACGGGCTGCACATCTGGGAGGACCACTTCTATCCGGAGGTGGTCGATCCGCTCACCGGCGAGGTGCTGCCGGACGGCGAGCACGGCGAGTTGGTCCTCACCTCGCTCACCAGGGAGGCCATGCCGGTCATCCGCTACCGCACCCGGGACCTGACCCGGCTGCTGCCCGGGACCGCCCGCCCGGCCTTCCGCCGGATGGAGAAGATCACCGGGCGCAGCGACGACATGATCATCCTGCGCGGGGTCAACCTCTTCCCCGCACAGGTCGAGGAGATCGTGCTGCGCACCCCCGGCGTCGCTCCCCACTTCCAGCTCCGGCTGACCCGCGAGGGCCGGCTGGACCGGCTGACCGTGCGCGCCGAGGCCCGGCCGGACGCCACCGCGGACGACCGCGCGGCCGCCGCCGACCGGATCGCCCGCGGCGTCAAGGACGGCATCGGGGTCACGGTCGCGGTGGAGATCGTCGATCCGGAGACGCTGGAGCGCTCGGTGGGGAAGTTCAAGCGGATCGTGGACGCCCGCGGGGACGGCTGACGGCGCCCCGAACCGTCGCCCCGGGCAGCTCTCCACCCCCCGGCCTTGCCGTTGCCGTCCGTCCCGCCCTACCGCCCGTCATCAGGCCGTCTTGGGCTCCCCCTTGAGCAGCGCGAAGGGCGCGCCGGCCGGGTCCATCACCATCGCCAGCCGGCCGATGCCGGCCGCGTCCATCGGCGCGATCAGCGGTGTGGCGCCGAGTTGGGTGGCGGTGTGGTACATCGCGTCGCAGTCGGTGACGCCGAAGTACGGGTGCCACTCCGACGTCGAGCCGGCGTCCAGATGCATCTGTTGGAGCTGGAGGATGCCGCCGTGCGCGGTGTCGTCCCCGCTGCCGGCGCCGGGCGCGGAGGCGACGCTGTAGAGCAACTCCCCGCCCATCGTCATGTCCTGGTAGGTCCAGGCGAACACGCTGCGGTAGAAGTCCTGGGCCGCGGCGGCGTCGGTGGTGTAGAGCTCCGTCCAACACAGGGTGTTCGGCTCCATGACCGCTTCCAGTCCCTTGACGTCGCCCGGCTGCCAGACCGCGAAGTCGGCGCCCGTCGGGTCGGTGAACGTGGCGAGCCGGCCGGCGGTGAAGACGTCCATCGGCGCGGTCCGGACCCGGCCGCCGGCCTGCTCCACCGCCTTGCTGGTGGCGTCCGCGTCCGCGGTGAGGAAGTACGGCGTCCAGGCCGGGCCGGCGCCCTCCTCCTGGCAGGGGCCGACCGCACCGACCGTCTTGCCGTCGAGTTGGAAGAAGCCGTAGCCGCCGGCTTCCGGGCCGGCCGACTGGAAGGTCCAGCCGAACAGCGCGGCGTAGAACGCCGCGGCGGCGTCGACGTCGGGGACGCCGAGGTCGAGCCAGTTCGGTGCGCCGGGGACGAAGCGGGTCGTCAACATGGGGTACTCCGATCACGTGCTGGTCAGTGCCGGTTCCCAGCATGGCAGCGGGCACTGACAGTCGCCCTCCGCGCGCCGCTCAGCGGGTGCCGAACCGCTCGCGCAGCGCCCGCTTGAGGACCTTGCCGCTGGCGTTGCGCGGCAGCGCGTCGACGAACACCACGCGCTTGGGCACCTTGAACGGCGCCAGGCGGGCCCGCGCCGCGGCGATCAGCTCCGCCTCCCCCACCGCGTCGCCCCCCGCCGCGCCGTCCCCGTCGCCGGTACGCCGGACCACCACCGCGGTCACCGCCTCGATCCACCGCTCGTCCGGCAGCCCGACGACCGCGACCTCGGCGACCTGCGGGTGCGCGTAGAGCACGTCCTCCACCTGGCGCGAGGCGACCAGCACGCCACCGGAGTTGATGACGTCCTTGACCCGGTCGACGACCGTGAAGTAGCCGGCCGCGTCCCGGACGGCCAGGTCCCCGGAGTGGAACCAGCCGTCCCGGAACGCCTCCGAGGTCTCCTCGGGCTTCTCCCAATAGCCCGTGCAGAGCTGCGGCGAGCGGTAGACCACCTCGCCCGGGGTGCCGTCGGGCACCTCCCGGCCGTCCCCGTCCACCACCCGCGCCTCGACGAACAGCACCGGGCGCCCGCAGGAGTCCATCCGCCCCTCGTGCTCGTCCGGTCCGAGGACGGTGGCCAACGGGCCGATCTCGCTCTGGCCGAAGCAGTTGTAGAAGGCGAGGTGCGGCAGCCGGGCGCGGAGCCGTTCCAGTACGGGCACCGGCATGATCGAGGCGCCGTAGTACGCCTTGCGCAGCCCGTCCAGGTCGCGGGTGCCGAAGCCGGGGTGGTTGGCGAGCCCGATCCAGACGGTCGGCGGGGCGAACAGGCTGTCCGCCAGGCCCGCTTCCACCAGTGCGAAGAGCCGCTCCGGAGCGGGCCCGTCCAGGAGGGTGTTCTCCGCCCCCACCGCCAGATAGGGCAGCAGGAAGACGTGCATCTGGGCGGAGTGGTAGAGCGGCAGCGAGTGGACCGGACGGTCGTCTTCCGTGAGGTCGAGGGCGACGATCGCGCTGGTGTACTCGTGCACCAGCGCCCGGTGGGTCATCATCGCTCCCTTGGGGAGGGCGGTGGTCCCGGAGGTGTAAAGGAGTTGGACGAGGGCGTCCTCGGCCGGCGCGGGCAGCGCCTCGCCGTCGGCCGGCTCGCGGTGCCGCGGCAGCCGCTCCAGCAGCCCGTCCGGCGCGCCGTGCAACGGGACGGCGCGCACCGCGTCCGGCAACCGGGGCGCCAGCGCGACGTCCGTGAGCACCAGGGTGCTGCCGGACTGCGTGAGCAGGTAGTCCAACTCCTCGCCGGTCAGGGCGTGGTTGACCGGGACGTGGACCAGGCCGGCGCGGGCGCAGGCCAGGAAGCCGATCAGGTAGGCGTCGGAGTTGTGCCCGTAGGAGGCGACCCGGTCCCCCGGGCGCAGCCCCTCGGCGCGCAGCAGTCGGGCGGCGGCGGTGACCGCGTCGTCCAGTTCGCGGTAGCTCCAACTCCGTTCGCCGTAGCGGACCGCCGTCCGTTCCGGCACCCGGCGCGCGCTGCGCCGCAGGATCCCGTCGACCGTGTTGCCGCGCGCGTCCCTCGCATCCGTCATGCGGCGATCCTGGGGCGCGCCCGGATGCCCGGTCAAGGCACCGCGCGCCGCCCGGTGGCCCGCGGCGGTCCGCAACGGCCCCGGCCGCCCCGGGGGTCACCGGCTCCCGGTCACACGGCCCGCTCCCGGCCCTCCCAATACGGGGCGCGCAGCCGGCGCTTGTAGAGCTTGCCGTTGGGGTCGCGGGGCATCGCGCTGGTGAAGTCGACCGAGCGGGGGCGTTTGTAGCCGGCCAGGTGGCGGGCGCAGTGGTCGAGGAGGGCGGCGGCCAGTTCCGGGCCGGGCCGGTGTCCCTCGGCGGGTTCGACGACCGCCTTGACCTCCTCGCCCCAGTCGTCGTGCGGGATGCCGAAGGCGGCGGCGTCGGCGACGGCGGGGTGGGCGAGCAGCGCCGACTCGATCTCGGCCGGGTAGATGTTGACCCCGCCGGAGATGATCATGTCGATCTTGCGGTCGCGGAGGAAGAGATAGCCGTCCTCGTCGAGGTAGCCGAGGTCGCCGACGGTGAAGAAGTCGCCGATGCGGTTCTTGCGGGTCTTGCCCTCGTCCTTGTGGTAGCTGAAGCCGCCGGTGGTCATCTTCATGTAGACGGTGCCGAGTTGGCCGGCCGGCAGGCGGTTGCCGTCGTCGTCGAAGACCGCCAGTTCGCTGATCGGCCAGGCCCGCCCGACCGTGCCGGGCTTCTTCAGCCAGTCCTCGGCGGTGGCGAACGCGCCGCCGCCCTCGCTGGCCGCGTAGTACTCCTCGACGCAGCCGCCCCACCAGTCGATCATGGCGCGTTTCACGTGGTCGGGGCAGGGCGCGGCGCCGTGGATGGCGTGCCGCATGGACGTCACGTCGTAGCGGCCGCGGACCTCTTCCGGGAGCGCGAGCAGGCGGTGGAACTGGGTGGGCACCATGTGCGTGTGGGTGCACCGGTGGCGCTCGATCAGCCGGAGCATCTCCTCGGGCGTCCACTTGTCCATCAGGACGACGCGGTGGCCGATGTGCAGGGCGGCGCCGGCGAATTGCAGGACCGCGGTGTGGTACAGCGGCGAGCAGACCAGGTGGACGTTGTCGTCGAACGGCCGGATGCCGAAGATGGCGAGGAAGCCGCCGAGGTAGGTCTCCTCGGGCGGTTTGCCGGGCAGCGGGCGGCGGATGCCGCGCGGGCGGCCGGTGGTGCCGGAGGTGTAGTTCATCACCCAGCCCAGGGTCCGGTCGGCCGGCGCCGACTCCGGTTGCCCGTCCAGGAGTTGGGCGTAGGGGCGAAATCCGGCCACAGTGCCGACCGCGTACCGCCGTTCCGCGGCCAGCCCCGCCTCGTCGGCCGCCTGCCGGGCCGCGTCGCCGAACCGCTCGTGGGCGATCAGCACCTTGGCCCCGGAGTCGGCGACGATCCAGGCGATCTCCGGGCCGACGAGGTGGTGGTTGACGGGGACGAGGTAGAGGCCGGCCTGGGCGGCGGCGAGGTGGGCGGTGAAGAACTCCACGCCGTTGGGGAGGACCACGGCGAAGGCGTCGCCGCGCTCCAGGCCGGCCGCGCGCAGCCCGTGGACCAGCCGGTTGGTGGCGGCGTGCAGCCGGCCGGCGGTCCACTCCTCGCCGTCTGGGGCGATCAGGACCGTCCGGTCGGGGTCGGCGGTGGCCTGGGCCCAGAAGCCGTTGGGGGTGTCGGTCATGGTCGGGTCCTCTCAGGCGTTGGCGGGTCGGCGGCTCAGGCGCGGCCGGCGATCCGGTCGATGCGGTCGACGGCCCGCTCGAAGCCGCGGGTGAGGTCGTCGAAGACGGCCCGCACGCTGCGTTCACTGGTCATCCGGCCGACGATCTGGCCGACCGGGGTGCCGAGCAGCGGCTCGACCTCGTGCCGCTGGATGCGGGAGTTGGCCTCGGCGACCAACAGGCCCTGGAGCGGCATCGGGAGGGTGCCGGGGCCCTCGGGGTCGTCCCAGGCGTCGGTCCAGGCGGTGCGGAGCTGTCGGGCGGGCTTGCCGGTCAGGGCGCGGGAGCGGACGGTGTCGCCGGGTCCGGCGGCGAGCAGCTTCGCGGTCAGCCGCCGGGAGTGCAGATCGGCCTCCTCGGTGGTGAGCCAGATCGAGCCGAGCCAGACGCCCTGGGCGCCCAGGGCGAGCCCGGCGGCGATCTGCTCGCCGGTGCCGATCCCGCCGGCGGCCAGCACCGGCAACGGGTCGACGGCCGCGACCACTTCGGGGGTGAGCACCATGGTGGCGATCTCCCCGGTGTGCCCGCCGGCCTCGTACCCCTGGGCCACCACGATGTCGATCCCGGCGGCCTTGTGGTGCCGGGCGTGCCGCGGGCTGCCGGCCAGCGCGGCGACCCGGACGCCGTGCGCGTGGGCGCGCTCGACGATGTCAGCCGGCGGGGAGCCCAGCGCGTTGGCGAGCAGCCGGATCGGGTAGTCGAAGGCGACGTCGAGCTGGGTGCGGGCCACCTGCTCCATCCACCCGGTGATCCGCCACCCGGACGGCTCCCCCGCCGGCAGCGGCGGCACGTCGTACTTGGCCAACACCTCCTCGACGTACCGGCGGTGCTCCGGCGGGATCATCGCCTCCACGTCGGCCTCGGTGACGCCCTCCACCTTCGTGGCGGGCATCACCACGTCCAGCCCGTAGGGCAGCCCGTCGGTGTGCTCCTGCATCCAGTCCAGATCGCGGGCCAGTTCACCGGGCGCGGTGTAGCGGACCGCGCCGAGCACCCCGAACCCGCCGGCCCGGGTGATCGCCGCGGCGACCGCCGGAAACGGCGTGAACCCGAAGACGGCGTGCTCGACTCCCAGCGCGTTGCTCAACTCCGTCTGCATGGGCGCAGGATGCCGCACCCCACCGCACGAGGGAAGAGACTTTCTGACGCTACGTCAGAATTCCGTGCGGGGCCGCGCCCCTCACCCCTCCTCCAGCACCGCCCTCGCCGCGTTGTGCCCCGGGATGCCGCTGACGCCACCGCCGCGGAGCGCGCCGGCGCCGCAGAGCAGGATGGCGGGGTGGTCGGTGGCGACGCCCCAACGGGCCGCGGGGGTGGCCGGCGTCTCGGAGTCGTCGGCGTACGGGAAGGCCAGCTCGCGGTGGAAGATGTTGCCGCCGGGCAGGCCGAGTTCGCGGTCGAGGTCGAGCGGGGTGCGGGCCTCGATGCAGGGGCGGCCGTCGGCGTCGTGGGCCAGGCAGTCGGCTAGCGGTTCGGCGAGGTGCGCGTCGAGTTGGGCGAGGGTGGCGGCCAACAGCCGGTCGCGGGTGGCGTCGTGGTCGGTGGCGAAGAGCCGGGCGGGGGCGTGCAGTCCGAAGAGGGTGAGCGTGTGGTAGCCCGCGCGGACCAGGTCGGCACCGAGGATGGAGGGGTCGGTCAGCGAGTGGCAGTAGATCTCCGAGGGCGGGGCGGCGGGCAGGTGGCCGGCCGCGGCCTCCCGGTGGGCGGTCTCCAACTGGCCGTAGCCCTCGGCGACGTGGAAGGTGCCGGAGAACGCCTCACGGGGGTCCACGTGCGGGTCGCGGAGCCGCGGCAGGCGGGTGAGCAGCATGTTGACCTTGAGCTGGGCGCCCTCGGCGGGCGGCGGCGCCTGCTCGCCGAGGAGCGCGGCCAGTTCCCGCGGGGCGGCGTTGACCAGCACCCGGCGGGCGCCGATCGGGCCGCCCTCGGCGGTGCTGACCTCCGCGGTCCGGCCGTCGGTGGCCAGCCCGGTGACCGGGCAGCCGGTGACGATCTCCGCGCCGGCCCGGCGGGCGGCGTCGGTGAGCGCGTCGGTGAGCGCGCCCATGCCGCCGAGCGGGACGTCCCAGTCGCCGGTGCCGCCGCCGATGACGTGGTAGAGGAAGCAGCGGTTCTGACGGAGCGTGGGGTCGTGGGCGGTGGCGAAGGTGCCGATCAGCCCGTCGGTGAGGACCACGCCGCGCACCAGGTCGTCGCGGAAGGTGGCCTCGATCAACTCGCCCAGGGGACGTGCGAAGAGGGCGTGCCAGGTGGCGTCGTCGTCGATCCGGGCGCGCAGCGCGGAGCGGGTGGGCAGCGGCTCGGTGAGGGTGGGGAAGACCCGCTCGGCGAGCCGGCGGGTGGTGCCGTAGAACTCCTGCCAGGCGGTGAACTCGCGGTCGGAGCCGGTCAGTTCGGCGAACGAGGCCCGGGTGCGGGCCTCCCCGCCGCCGACCAGCAGGCCGGCGGGGCGGCCGTCGCGCGCGGTCGGGGTGTAGGAGGAGACGGTGCGCTTGCGGACCGCGAAGCGCAACCCGAGGTCCTGCACGATCTTCGGCGGGAGCAGGCTGACGAGGTAGGAGTAGCGCGACAACCGGGCGTCCGTCCCGGCGAACGCCCGGGTGGAGACGGCGGCGCCGCCGGTGTGGTCCAGCCGCTCCAGGAGCAGCACGCTGCGGCCCGCGCGGGCGAGGTAGGCGGCGGCCACCAGTCCGTTGTGCCCGCCGCCGACGATGACGACGTCATAGGAAGTCCGTTCCGGCATGCCCCTTGGTAGCACGCGGGATCGATGGCCGCCAGGGAAGCGCCCGGGGGCAGCGGAATGAATCATCTGTTCCGATCGGTGCGGCTTCTTGACCAGCACGCACGGCGCTTCTAGCGTCCCGGCGTGCGCCGCCCTGGAACCGTTCACCCGGCCGTACACCACGGCCGCCCCACCCACCACGTGAGGTGACTCGTGTCCCATCCGTCGGCATCCCGTATCGGCCGCACCCTCACCGGACTCACCGCCGTCGCCGCCTGCTCGGCGGCGTTGCTCCCCACCACCGCCACCGCCGACCCCGTCCACGCCCCGGGCGCCCAACTCGCGTCCGGTTACCCCAATCTCGCCCCGACGCCCCCGATGGGCTGGAACAACTGGTCCTACTACCAATGCGGCGGCCTCAACGAGAAGGTGGTCCTGGACAACGCCCGGGCACTGGTGCGCAAGGGACTGGCGCACCAGGGCTACCGCACCGTCACTGTCGACGACTGCTGGATGACCAAGCAGCGCGGCCCCAAGGGCGAACTGGTCCCCGACCGGACGAAGTTCCCGCACGGCATGGGCTACGTCGGCCAGGAACTCCACAAGATGGGGCTGAAGTTCGGCATCTACGAGGACGTCGGCACGCTGACCTGCGGCAAGTACCCGGGCAGCCTGGGCCACTTCGCGCAGGACGCCCGACTGTTCGCGAGCTGGGGGGTGGACTATCTCAAGGCCGACGGCTGCAACGTGCCGGTCGCCAAGGGGCAGAGCAAGGAGCGGGCCTTCCACGACCTCTACGCACAGCAGAGCCGGGCGCTGCGGGCCACCGGGCGGCCGATCACCTTCTCCGTCTCCGCACCCGCCTACTTCCAGTTCTCCGGTGACGCGGTCTGGCACCGGGTCATCAAGTGGTCGGCGCAGTTGGGCAATCTGTGGCGGGGCGGCGCGGACATCGCGGTGCAGCAGAGCACCTCGGCCGCGAAGTGGAAGTCCATCCAGGGCAACTTCCGCTACAACGCCAACCTCGCCGACCTCCAGCGCCCCGGCCGCTGGAACGACCCCGACTTCCTGCTGGTCGGCGACCCGGGGCTGCCGCGGAACGAGATGCAGAGCCAGATGTCGCTGTGGGCGGTGATGGCCGCGCCGCTGATCTCCAGCACCGACCTCGGCAGGCTCTCCCCGCAGGCGCAGGCGATCCTCGGCAACCGCGAGGTGATCGCGGTCGACCAGGACCCGCTGGGCGTCCAGGGCCACATCGTGCAGCAGGACGGCGACGCGGCCGTGCTCAGCAAACCGCTGCGCAACGGCGATCGGGCGATCGCGCTGTTCAACGGGGGCAGCACCGCCCGCACGCTGTCCCTCACGGCGTCCTCGGCCGGCCTGCCGGCGGCGAGCTCCTACCGGCTGCGCGACCTGGTGACCGGCCGGAGCGGGCGGACCGCCCGGACCATCGTCGCCCGGGACGTCCCGCCGCACGCCACGGTCCTCTACCGGGTCCGGGCGGAACGCTGACCCCCGCACGGCCCCAACGGCCCGGCGCGTCCGGGCCGTTGGGGCCGTGCACTACCGCCGGCGTCCGGCGCGCTCCCGGCGCAGCACCGCGATCCGGCGGTAGAGGGCGGCCGCCTCGTCCGTGCGGCCCAGCCGCTCCAGGCACTGGGCCTCCTCTCCGCGGCTGGCCAGCGCGTCGAGATGGGCCGCGCCCAGGCTCCGTTCGCGGGCGTCGGCCACCGCGCGGTAGGCGTCCAGCGCCTCGGCCCAGCGGCCGAGCCGGCCCAGCGCCACGGCGACCTCCCGGCGGCTGGCGAGGGTGTCGGGGTGGTCGCCGCCCAGTACCCGGGCGCGGGCCGCGGCGACCTCACGGGCCTCGGCCAGCGCCTCCGTCCAGCGGTCCAGCCGCCCGTAGTTGACGCCCAGGCCGTGCCGGGTGCGCAGGGTCTCGGGGTCGTCGGGGCCCTGGGCGCGGGTCCGGGCGGCGATCAGCTCGCGGTAGTGGGCCAGCGCCTCCGCGCTGCGGCCGAGCCGGCCCAGGGCAACCCCGGTCTCGTAACGGGCGGCGAGGGTGTCGGGATGGTCGGGTCCGAGCGCGACGGCACGCCCCGCGGCCACCCCCTGGTAGGCCGTCAACGCCTCCGGCCACCGCCCCAACCGGCCGGCCACGCAGGCCAGTTCCCAACGGGTGGTGAGGGTGTCGGGGTGCTGGGCACCGAGCACCCGGGTACGCGCCTCGGCGACGTCCCGGGCGGCGCTCCGGCCCTCCTCCAGCCGGCCCAGTCGGCACAGGCCGACCGCGACGTGGTGGCGACAGCCGAGGGTGTCGGGGTGGTCGGGGCCGAGCAGCCGCTCCCGGCCGGCCAGCACCTCGCCGTAGCGCTCCTGCGCCTCGAAGTGGCGGCCGGCGCGGGCCAGCGCGTGGCCCAGCGCCAACCGCTCGGCCAGCGAGGCGAGCAGGGCGTGGTGGTCGACGGGCGGCGCGGGCCGGTCCGGGCCGAGGGCCGGCGACGCCTCGCCGCGCAGCGGGTCGCGGGCGACGGTCCAGGCGTCGGTGAGGATCGCGGCCGCGGTCTCCGCCAGGGTGCGGCGGGGCGGCCGGAGGCCGGCGGACGGGGCGCCGGCGGTGATCCCGCGGGCCCAGGACGGCAGCCGCGGGGCCGGGACCGTCAGGTCGTCCGGCTCGCGGTCGGTGCCGCGGTGGGCGCGCCGGTGGCGGGCGTCGGCGAGGCGCTTGGCCAGTTCGTCGGCGTCCCGGGGCCGGTCGTCCGGCTCCTTGGCGAGCAGGTCGAGGATGATCTGCTGGTACTCCTCGGGGAGGTCGGGCCGGACCGTGCGCGGCGGGGCGGGCGGGGTGTCCCGGTGGCCGACCAGCACCGCCCAGGCGTCGCCCTGGGCGAACGGCGGGGCGCCGGTGGCGATTTCGTAGAGCACGCAGCCGAGCGAGTACAGGTCGCTGCGGTGGTCGACGGTGCCGCCGCCGATCTGCTCGGGCGACATGTAGTGCGGGCTGCCCATGGCGACGCCGGAGCCGGTCAGCCGGGCGGTGAAGCCGATGTCGTGACCGAGGCGGGCGATACCGAAGTCACAGATTTTGACCGTGCCGTCGGCGATCCGCACGATGTTGGCCGGCTTCAGGTCGCGGTGCACCACGGCCTGTTCGTGGGTGTAGGCGAGCGCCGCGGCGATCTGCTCGGCGATCTCGACCAGGTCCGGGACGGGCAGCGGCTGACGCCGGTTGTCGTCCAGGAGTTGACTGAGGTTACGGCCGTTGAGCAGCTCCATGACGATGAAGAGGATGCCGTCGTCCTCGCCGAAGTCGTGCACGACGGTGATGCCGCGGTGCTGGAGCGCCGCGGCCACCCGGGCCTCGCGTCGGAAGCGCTCCCGCAGCACCCGTAGGAAGCCCGCTTCCTGGCGCTGTCCCATGGGCTTGAGGCACTTGACGGCGACCTGGCGGCCCAGCGCCTCGTCCCGGGCCCGCCACACCTCCCCCATTCCGCCGCGTCCGATGGTGTCGAGCAGCCGGTATCGCTCCCGGACGAGCCTGTGCTCCGCCATTCCTCTCGCCGCCCCCCGCTCCCACGTTCAGCCGCGTGGATCCCCCGGTGTGTCCTGCCCGTCCAGTATGGCGGCGGAGTCGCGCAGCTTGAAGGTTCCCGGCCGCGTGCCGGGCCCGAGCCTGGCCACGGCCCGTAGGACGTGTCGCGGCGGGAGCTGCCAACGGACGGTGGGCGGCACCGCCCGCAGCAGCCGGCCGGCGGTGCGCAGTCGGCGGGCGGCGGTGGCGGGCGGGGGCGCCGGCCGGCCGTACAGACGGTGCGCGTAGCCGGGCAGCGCCGCGTACGCCAGCCCCGTCACCGGCCGCCAGAGCAGGGCGCGGGCCGGGACGAGCGGGGCGGCGACCGGCGGGCGCCGCAGGAAGGCGTCGACCTGGCGTGCCTCGGGGGTGAGCGCCAACTGCGGCCGGACCCGGGCGAAGTAGGCGTCGAGCGCGGCCCGGTCGCCGGGGACGGTGTCCGGGTCGAGGCCGACGAGGCGGGCGGCGGTGCGCTGTTCGTCGAGGTAGCGGTCGGCCTGCCGGTCGGTGAGCGGGTAGCCGGAGCGGCGCAGCACCTGGAGGTAGGAGTCCACCTCGGCGCAGTGCACCCAGCGCAGCAGCTCCGGTTCGTCGATCCGGTAGCGGGCGCCGCCGGCCGGGTCGGTGGCGGTCAGCCGGCGGTGCCGGGCGCGGACCGCGGAGCCGGCCCGTTCGGCGGCGTCGGTGGTGCCGTAGCTGAGCGTGCCGACGAAGTCGGCGGTGCGCATCAGCCGGCCCCAGGCGTCGCGCCGGCCGCGCTCGTTCGGTTGGAAGGCGGCGGAGTTCTGCAGCACGCCGCGGACCGCGCGCGGGTGCAGCGCCTGGAGGTAGAGCGCCCGGACACCCGCGATCCACATCATCGGGTCGGCGTGCAGTTGCCAGGTCACCGAACGGGGACCGAACAGGCCGGGGTCGCCCGCCGTCACCGGGCCTCCCGTAAGCCGGTCACCGTCGCACCCGCGGCATGCCGAGGCCGATCCAGGAGATGATCTCGCGCTGGATCTCGTTGTTGCCGCCGCCGAAGGTGAAGATGACGGCGGAGCGGTAGCCGCGCTCCAGTTCGCCGCGGAGCACCGCGCCCGCCGAGCCCTCGGTGAACGGCCCGGTGGCGCCGGCCACTTCGAGCAGCCAGGCGTAGGCGTCCCGGCGGGCCTCGGAGCCGTAGACCTTGACCGCCGAGGCGTCCTGCGGGGTGAGCGTGCCGTTCTGGAGGGCGTCCACCATGCGCCAGTTGAGCAGCTTCATGGCCTCCAGCCGGGCGTGGGTGCGGGCCAGCCGGCCGCGCACCCAGCCGAGGTCGATGACCCGGCGGCCGTCGGTCAACTTGGTGCCGGCGGCCCACCGTTGGACGTCGTGGAACGCCCGGATGGCCATGGTGCCGTGCGCGGCGAGGGTGACGCGCTCGTGGTTGAGCTGGTTGGTGATGATCCGCCAGCCCTGGTTCTCCCGGCCGACGCGGCGGGAGGCGGGGACGGTGATGTTCTCGTAGTAGCTGGCGGTGGTGTCGTGCGAGGCAAGCGTGTTGATCACGGTGCAGGAGTAGCCGGGGTCGCTGGTGGGGACCAGGAGCATGGTGATGCCCTTGTGGGGCGGAACACCCTCCTCGACGGGGGCGGTGCGGACGGCAAGCCAGACCCAGTCGGCGGTGTCGCCGTTGGTGGTCCAGATCTTCTGGCCGTTGACGACGTAGCGCCCGCTCTCCTCGTCGCCCTCGCGCACCGCGCGGGTCCTGAGGGCCGCCAGGTCGGTGCCGGCGTCCGGTTCGCTGTAGCCGATGGCGAAGTCGAGCTCGCCGGAGAGGATCCGGGGCAGGAAGTACGCCTTCTGCTCGTCGGTGCCGAACCGCATCAGGGTCGGGCCGACGGTGTTCAGCGCCATGAGCGGCAGCGGCACCCCGGCCTGCGCGGCCTCGTCGAAGAAGATGAACTGCTCCATGGGGGTCAGCCCGCGCCCGCCGTACTCCTTGGGCCAGCCGACGCCCAGCCAGCCGTCGGCGCCGAGCCGGCGCACCGTCTCGCGGTAGAAGCGCTTCTGGGCGGCCGGGTCGGCGTACCGGACGTGGGCGTCGTCCGGCACCAACGCGCCGAAGTACGTGCGCAGTTCGGCGCGCAGCCGCTGCTGTTCCGGGGTGTATTCCAGGTGCACGGCCCCTCCACCAGTCGTCCGGTCCGGTCCTCCGGTCGTCGGGGCCGCCGACTCTCTGACGGCCCGTCGGATTCCGGGGTCGGGGGGCACAGTAGAACGCGTTCCAGTAATTCGGAAGGGCGGCGACCGTCCGGACGCCGGTGCGCGAAGGGCCCGGCGCGGCCCCGGACGGGCCTGCGCCGGGCCCGTTGCGGACCTCCGGCGGGCGGGCTCAGCCGGCGTGCTTGGCGGCGTCGCTCGGCTTGACGCGGTTGGGCCGACCGTCGTTGCAGTACTTGACGAAGCCGGTGTTCGCCACGTGCTTGGCCGAGATCCAGGTGCGCCGGCTCCCCCGGATCAGGTACCAGACGTCGTTGCCGCGGATGTTCTGGGCACGGACCTTGCAGACCAGGTAGACCCGGGTGCCGTTGCGGAAGTAGCCCTGCGACGCGGAGTCCGTGCTGGGGTACTCGCGCTCGTTCATCCCGCGGCCCGCGCTGACGGTGCCGTAGGCCGAGCCCGGACCGGTCTGCGGCCGGACGCCCTGGACCTGCGGCTGAAAGCTGTCGGCCTGCGGCTGGGGGATGTTGATCTGCGGCTGGGGCCCCCTGGGCTGGGGGTGGGGCTTCGCCTGGGCCGGAGCCGCTACGAGCAGCGTCGCCCCCAGAGCGACAGCCGTGGTGAGTGCGCCCGCACCGGCTGCGAGCTTCTTGCCTCGGGCCACGAGGTTGTCGGTCGTGGACATAGGGGTCTCCTGTTCTTGACGCGCAAAGGCTTGACGCGCAATGCCACCCATTGGCGCATTGCGGACATTACGCGCAAACCCCCCAAGAAATGTGGTGAAACGACGACTTGGCGGCCGATCGTGTGAGGCCGTGTGGGGCCGGTGGCCGAAGGAAATCACCCGTCCCCCGGCGCGCCGGTGCGGGCGGTCAACCCTCGGTACCCGCCTGGTGGATGCCGAAGACGGCGCCCTGCGGGTCGCGCACCATCGCGATCCGCGGCCCGTCCGGCACGTCCGTCGGCGCCATCAGCAGCGCGCCCCCGGACTCGGCGGCCCGCGCCGCCGTGCCGTCCACGGACTCGACCGCGAAGTACGGCAGCCAGTGCGGCCGGACGTCCTCCCGGTCGCGCGCCTCCACGGTGCTCATCCCGCCGAAGTCGGCGCCGCCGATGCCCCATTGGGCATAGGCGCCGTGGGATCTGACGGTCCATCCGAAGACCCGGGTGTAGAAGGAGACCGCGGACTCGGCGTCGCCGGTGGCCAGTTCCACCCAGCCGAGCGAGCCGGGCTCGTTGAGCAGCTCGGCGCCGGCGAAGGGGCCGGCCTGCCAGAGCGCGAAGGCCGCGCCCGCCGGATCGGCCAGCACCGCGAAGCGGCCGAGGTCGGGGACGTCCCGCGGGGGCACCAGAACCTTGCCGCCGGCGTCGGTGGCGGCCGCGGCCAGCGCCTCGGCGTCGCGGGTGGCGAACGTGACGGTCCAGGCGGTCTGTTGGCCGGGGGCGTAGAGCGGGGTCGCGGCGGCGACCCGGGCGTCGCCCGCGGAGAAGAGCGTGTAGCCCTCGGCCTCGGCACCCGAGGCGGTCGCGGCGTGCCAGCCGAAGACCTGGCGGTAGTACACCGCGGCCGAGGCCACGTCCGAGGTGCCCAGCTCCACCCAGCACGGGGCGCCGGGCGTGGGCTCGGTGATCTTCACGCGCTGCTCCGTCCCTCTGCGGCGGGGCCGGCGCGGCCCCGGTTCGTGCTGCCGATCGTCCGACGGCCGGATACCGCCCGCAAGCCGGCGACGGCGGGCGGGTCAGGACCCGTGCGGGTGCAGATGACGGCGGCGGAACAGGCGGTGGGTGGGGCGCGGGGCGTCCGGGGCGAGGGCGGCGTCCAGGTCGGCCGCGGCGGTCTGGGCGGCCGCCGCGGAGCGGGGGAAGAGGTCCGCCTCGTAGGCGCGGACCGCGTGGTCCGGGTCGGTCTGCCAGGTGTGCGCCTCGACCAGGTGCCGGGCGAGCTCGCAGCCGTCCTGGAGGGCCAGGTCGGCGCCCGGGCCGGAGAGCGGCGTCATCAGGTGGGCGGCGTCGCCCAGCAGCGTCAGGCCGAGGGCGTGCGGCCAGGTGTGCGGCACCGGCAGCGCGAACAGCGGGCGGTTGACGAACCCGTCGTCGCTGTCCCCGAGGAGGGCGCGCAGCCGGTCGTGCCAGCCGTCGAAGGCGGCCAGCAGGGCGGATCGGACCGCCTCGGTGTCGGTGGTGCGCACGCCGGCCGTCCGCGCCCAGTCCTCGGCGCCGCGGAAGGCCGCGTAGACCCGGACCCGGCCGTGGGCGTCGCGCCGGGCGATCAGCCCCTTGCCGCCGGACAGCGCCATCATGGTGCCGCGGCCGACCAGTTGGGCGGCGTCCGGGTGGCGCGCGTCGACGTCGTCGAGCCCGGTCTCGACGAAGGTGACGCCGGAGTAGTGCGGGGTGGCGTCGGACAGCCCCGGCCGGACCCGGGACCAGCTTCCGTCGGCGCCGATGACCAGGTCGAAGGTGGCGGTCTCGCCGTCGTCGAAGACCGCTTGGTGGCGGCCGCCGCCGCGCGGGTGCAGGGTCCGCAGGTAACGGCCCCAGCGGACGGTGCCGGGCGCGAGGGAGTCCACCAGGAGCCGGCGCAGGGCGCGCCGGGCGATCTCGGGGCGCTCCTGCGTCGTGCCGGGCTCCGGGGCTTCGCAGTGCAGCACCGCGCCGGTGTGGTCGAGCAGCCGCGCCTCCAGTCCGGCGGGGTGGGCCAGCGCCCGGAACTCCTGCTCCAGGCCGGCCGCGCGCAGCGCCGCCCGCCCGGTCGCCGCCCGGAGCTCCAGGGGGCCGTCCGGCACCGACCCGACCGGGCCGAGGTCCCGCTCGTAGACGGTGACCGGCACGCCGTGGCGCTGGAGCACCCGGGCGCAGACCAGCCCGCCCGGACCCGCCCCGATGATCGCGATGTGGAAGGTGCTGGCGGGCATGGCGCGGCGCTCCTAGGGTGCTCCTCGGTCCGCGGTCCGTCCCCGGTACCGGGACCGCCCTCGCTACCAGAGGAGCACAGCCGCCCCGAAAGTGCGATCGGGCCGGTGGGCGGGCCGGAAGGGTCCGGTGCGGGAGCCAATGCCGCAGGACCAACGAACCCTCCGACAAGGGCTGTTGACGCGGCCCGCCGTGGCGAGCACCCCGGGTGCCGTCGACCGGATCACGCGCGCGGCCCGGCGGCGGGGCGCCCCGCCGAGGAACACCGGAGGTGGTCGCCATGGCGGTCCTCACAGCGGTCGCCGCAAGGGTCGTCGCGGCGTCGACGGGGGCGTCGGGGATCCGGGGACGGGGCGGCGGCGAGTCGCGTCGCCACCGTCGACGGTGGCGGTGGCGGGCCGCGACGGCCGGTTCACGTCGGAGGGCGGCGGGCCCCGGACCGGCGGAGGATGGAACCACCAGGAGGGAGGGTCGCCAGGATGACGACGGAATGGACGGGCAACGGGCCGGCGCCCGTGCCGAGTACACCGCGACCGGTGCCCCGCGATCCGGGACCGCTCGACCCCGACCGGGAGCCGGCGGCGGAGCCCGAGCCGGAGCCCGGGGAGTCGCCCGGCACCCGGCCCGACGAGCACCCGACCCCCACGGAACCGCCCGACTGAAGACCTCCCGGCACCGACCGCGGCCGGGCCCGCCGGCCGTCCGGTTGCAGCGCCCGCACGCCCGGCGCAAGGTGGAGCCACTCCGGTTCCGGGCGCGCTCTCGACGCGCCGGTCGGCCGCCCGGGTACGCCGGGCCGACGTCGGGAGAAGACGGAAAATGTTGCTTCCGGACAAGTCCGTGCTCGCCTCGCTGCTGCGGCGCTACCGCGTCTGCGAACGGGTGGTGCTCGCCGATCCGCACGACCCGGTGGCCCGGCGGCAGTTGGAGGACCTGGCGTACACGCTGTGCGTGCTGATGGGCCGGCGGAACGTCCACGAGGCGATCATCGAGGGCGAGCGCTACCTCGCCGAGGGCCGGACCGTGCCCCGCACCGCCGAACGGCACCACGGCTAGGACCCGCCCGCTCCGCCCCGGCGGAGCGGTCCGGGAGGTGGGCGCGGGGCCGGCCTCCTAGCATGGAACGGCATCGCACCGCACCACGAAGGCGGCCCCCATGCGCCCCACCGCGAAGTTCTCCCTCAGCTTCGGCCTGGTCACGATCCCGGTGGCCGCGTACAACGCCACGGACAGCTCCGCCTCGGTCAGCTTCGTGCGGATCCACACCGCGGACGGCGGACGGGTCCGCAACCAGCCGGTCTGCTCCCTGGAGGGCACCGAGGTCTCCCCCGACGAGATCGGCCGCGGCTACCGCACCGAGGACGACACCGTCGTCCCGTTGACCGACGAGGACCTGGACGCGCTGCCGCTGCCCACGGCCAGGACCCTGACCATCCTCGCCTTCGTCGCCGGCGGCGACATCGACCCGCTCCAGCTCGGCAAGGGCTACTACCTCGGCGTCGACGGGCCCGCGGCGGCCAAGCCCTACGCCCTGCTGCGGGACGCCATGGAGCGGCACCAGCGGGTGGGGCTCGGCAAGATCGCGCTGCACGGGCGGGAGTCCCTGGCGATGATCCGGCCGATGGGCGACCTGCTGGTGATGCAGGTGCTGCTGTGGCCGCACCAGATCCGCCCGATGACCGGGGTGCTCCCGGAGCGGGAGGTGAAGGTCGCCGCCAACGAGGTGCGGGCCGCGGAGACGCTGATGGACTCGTTCGGCGAGCTGTCCGAGGAGGACGTGCACGACCACTACCGGGAGGCGCTGGAGGAGATCGTGGCGGCCAAACTGGCGCACCGCGAGCCGGAGTTCGAGGCCGGCGGGGAGCCGCCAGCGGGTCAGGTGATGGACCTGATGACCGCCCTCCAGGACAGCGTACGGGCCGCGAAGCGGGCGCGCGGCGAGACCGACGAGGAGGGCGGGGCGGGCGGCGGCTCCGGGCCGTCCGGCCGCTCCGCGACGAAGACCGCGGCCCGGAAGGCCACCGCCGGTCGCGCCGCCACGGGCCGCGGCCCGGCGAAGAAGGCGACCACCCCAGCGACCACCCCAGCGACCGCCACGAAGACGACCGCCGCGAAGCAGGCCGCCCCGAGGAAAGCGACCGCGAAGAGGGCGGCCACGGAGGGCGCTTCCACTGCGGGGCGGAAGGCGGCCGCCGACAGGGGTTCCGGGGCGAAGAAGACGGCGGGTGCGGCCCGGAAGACGACCGCCGGCCGCGGGCGGAAGGCGGGCTGAACCGCCCTCGTTCCCGGGCGTGCCGGTCAGCGGCAACCCGTGCCGCCCGCCGGCAGCACCCCGTCCAGCAGGAACGCGTCCACCCTCGCCAGCACGCACGGGTTGCCGGAGGTGTACGCGGCGTGCCCCTCGCCGTGGTACGTCAGCACCACGCTGCCGTTGCCCAGCGCCCGGGCCATGTGCGCGGCGCCGTCGTACGGTGTGGCGGGGTCGCCGGTGGTGGCGACGAGCAGGGCGGGCGGCGCGTCGTGGGCGGCCACCTCCCGGGCGGCGTCGTCGCCCGGGACCGGCCAGCCGTAGCAGTCCAGCAGGGTCGGGGCGATGTCGGGGCCGAACAGCGGGGACGCCTGGGTGAGTTCGCGCTGGGCGCGGGGGTAGTCGGCGGGGCCGTAGCGCTCGGAGGTGTCCCGGCAACTGATCGCCCGCAGGGCCAGTTGGTCCTGCGGCGGCATGTTCACCGTCGCGCTGCGCCCGGGGAGCGCGCCACCGTACGAGCCGCGCCCCTTCGCGCCGCTGCCGCCGCTACCGCCACTGCTGCCTCCGCTTCCGGTGCCGCTGAGTTGGAGGATCCCGGAGGCGTCGCCGGCGCGGAGTTGGGTCAGCGCGTCCCGGAGGGCGGGCCAACTGGCCCGACTGTAGAGGGACTCCCGCAGGGCGTAGACGTAGGCCGTCCCGTCGACCGTGGTGCCGTGCACCTGGAGCGGGCGGTCGGTCAACGTGTGGTACCAGTCGGTGAGTTGGCGCCGGGCGGCGTCGGGGTCGGCGCCGAGGGGGCAGCCCTTGATACGGACGCAGTCGGCGGCGAAGTCGTCGAGCACCCGCTGGAAGCCGCGGGCCTGGGCGACGGCGGTCTGCCAGGTGTTGGCGGTCGGGTCCTCGACGGCGTCCAGGACGAGCCGGCCGGCGTTGCGGGGGAAGGTGTGGGCGTAGACCGAGCCGAGCCGGGTGCCGTAGGAGAAGCCGAGGTAGTTGAGCCTGCGGTCGCCGACGGCGGAGCGCAGGAGGTCCATGTCGCGGGCGACGCTGACGGTGCCGACGTACGGCAGCAGCGCGCCGGAGTAGCGGCCGCACGCCTCGTTGATGCGGCGCTCGTTGGCGGCGAGGGCGTCCGCGCCGCTGCCGCCGACCGGCGTGTAGCCGGTGCCGCAGGAGATCGGGTCGGTGTGGCCGGTGCCGCGCGGGTCGAAGCTCACCAGGTCGTAGCGCTGCCCGAGGTGCGCGAAGGCATCGCTGTTGCTCATGAGGTAGTTGACGCCCGAATCGCCGGGGCCGCCGGGGTTGATGACCAGTGAGCCGAGCCGCTCTCCGGGGCCGGTCGCGGGCAGCCGGACCAGTTGGACGCGCAGGGTGCCGCGGTCCGGGTGGGCGTAGTCGAGCGGGACCTCCAGCCGGGCGCACTGGAACCGGTGGGCCGCGCCGGACGGTGGTGCGGAGCCGCCCGGGGACGCGGCGGTGTCGGGGAAGCCCGCGGGGCAGGTCTGCCAGTCGGGCCGCTGCGCGGCGAAGCGCGTGAGGTGGGGGCCGCCGTCGGACGGCCCCTGGGCGGCGGCCGGCAGCGGGGCCGGGACACCCACCAGGGCGCCGGTCAGCACGCTCGCCGCCAGCACCGCGAGGGTTCCGCGAACACCCGGCATACCCCGAGGGTAGGACCCCACCCCCGGGGCGGCGACCCGGCCGGGAACGGGCAGGGAACAGGCCGCGACCAGGCCGGGAGCGGGCCCAAGTCGCCGTTGAACACACCTCTCATCATTGAACACTTCGTTTACAACATTCCCTTGACAGCGGATGGTGTCGCCCCGCATCCTGACGCCATGTCATCGACGTCAGAGCAGTCAGCCTCGTCCACCGATCCCTTCACTCCCCCGGATCCCGGGCAGGCGCGGGCACATCGGGCCGCAGCCTCGCTGTTCCGGATCGCCGAGCGGCACGCCGGCAGCGACGAGCAGCGCCGGCGCCAGGTCCACCCGGCCGTGCTCGGTCCCCACGAGGCCGTCCGGCTGGTGTCGTTCCTGCTCAGCGGGGCGGCCCAACTCCACGACGGGGAGCCGGAGGTGGACCAGGCCGACGTGACCGCCGCGCTCAGCCTGGTGCCGCTGGTGCGCGGGGAGATGGACGAACTGGAGGCCGGGCTGCTCCAGATGGCGCGCGGGCGCGGGATGACCTGGCAGGAGATCTCCTTCGGCCTCGGGCTCGGCACCCCGCAGGCCGCCCGCCAGCGCTACGAGCGCCTGGTCGGCCGCACCGCCGACCCGTCGGCGGACTGAGCGGTGCCGGATCCACTGCCGGCGCTGCCCGCCGGCTACCAGGGCCGGCCGGCGAGCGCCGGCGACATCGACGCCCTGCACGCCCTGGTCACGGAGTGCGAACGCGCGCTGCACGGCCGGGCGCAGACCGACCCCGGCGGCATCGCGGCCGACCTCAACCGACCCGGCCTGATACCGGAGTGGGACACTCTGGTGGTCCACCGGGCGGGACGGCTGGCCGCCCGGGCCTGGGTGAACCGGCGGTCCGAGGTGGACGTGCATCCCGCGCACCGGGGCCGCGGGCTGGGGGCCGCGCTGCTGGACTGGACCGAGGCGCGGGCCCGGCGGGCGGGGAGCGAGGCGCTCGTGCAGACCGTGCCGGACGCCGACCGGCCCGCCGTGGCGCTGCTGCGCTCCCGCGACTACCAACCGCTGGTCACGGCTTGGGAGTTGACGTACGCGATGGCCGAGGAGCCGGCGGTCCCCGGGCCCCCGGCGGGCGTCACGGTCCGGCCGTTCGGCTCCGGGGACGCGCGGGCGGCGCACCGACTGGTCGAGGACGCGTTCGCCGAGTGGCAGCCGCGCCGCCGGTCCTACGAGGAGTGGGCCCGGCACACCGTCGACCGGCCGGCCTTCGCCGCCGACTGTTCGGCGGTGGCGCTGGTCGACGACCAACTGGTCGGCGCCGTCCTCGCGTTGGACCTGCCGGACGCGGACGGCGGCTATCTCGAACAGGTCGCCGTCCGCCGCGACCACCGCAACCGGGGCATCGCCCGGCTGCTGCTGCGCCAGGCGTTCCGCGCCTTCCACCGGCACGGCCGACGGAGCTGCGCGCTGTGGACCCACTCGGACACCGGCGCGCTCGACCTCTACCTACGGGTGGGCATGACGGTCAGTCAGAGCTCCACGGTCTTCCGGAAGGAGCTCGGGCGGAAGGGGCCGGTCCGGTAGGGGCTCGTGCCGTGGGCGCGCATCCGCACGGCGTCCGACGGGAGGCGCCGCGCGACCGCTGAGACGCGCCGCCACCCTCCCGTCGGCTACTCCGGCGGCGCGGTCGACTCCGCCCAACTGGGCAGCCACAGCTCGCCGTCGGGCCGCTTCGGGTGCAGTCCGGCGAGGTGGTCGCGGAGCGCGGCGAGCCCGGGATGCGGGTTGTCGGCGCGCCAGACCAGGGAGTGCGGGTACACCGGGATCGGGTCGCGCAACGGGATCCGCCGCAGATCGTGGCCGGCGGGCCAGACCAGCGGGGTCCGTTCGCC
The DNA here is from genome assembly GCF_044769405.1 of Streptomyces sp. NPDC090442. Taxonomy (NCBI): domain Bacteria; kingdom Bacillati; phylum Actinomycetota; class Actinomycetes; order Kitasatosporales; family Streptomycetaceae; genus Streptomyces; species Streptomyces sp. NPDC090442. The sequence continues at coordinate 9,566 of NZ_JBIVXW010000076.1, read as the reverse complement.
GAAGATGCTCACCAGCGTCGTGGAGTCCGCGATGGCGTCGAGGAGGGCCTCCACGCCGAAGTTGGGCCCGATGGTGTCGACGGTCAGGCCGAACGCGGCGGCGAGGTCGTCGTAGTAGGCGCCCCACTCCGTACCGGGGGCGTTGCCGGGCATCCAGATGCGGTGGCCCGTGAGGTCGGGCAGGGCGACCGACGGGGCGGTGGCGAACTCGTGGGCCGGCCCGACGCACAACTGGAGCGGCTCGTCGAACACCGGCACCGACCGGACGTCGTCGGGAAGTTGCCGGCCCGGCATGGTGACGGCCCGGAAGGCGGCGTCGATCGCCCCGCTGTGCACGGCGGCGACGGCCTCGTCGGCGTCGAAGAGCGTGACGACGTCGAGAGCCGTCCCCGGGTGGGCGCGGTGGAAGGCGCGCAGCAGTCCGGCCGGGGCGACCCGCCGGCCGATCACATCGACGCGCAGGGCGCGGCTGCCGGGCCGGACGGAGGCGGCGGCCCGCTCCTCGGCCCGGAGCAGGGCGCGGGCGTGCGGCAGGAACGCCTGCCCGTCGATGGTGAGGCCGGCGCCGCGCGCGGTGCGGGTGAACAGCCGCACCCCGAGCTCCGCCTCCAGGGCGCCGACGCGCTTGGAGACGGCCTGCTGGGTCAGCGAGAGGTCCACGGCGGCCTTCTGGAACTGGCCCGTCTCCGCGACCGCGACGAAGGTGCGCACGGCGTTGAGGTCCACGGCGCCCACCCTAGCGCCACAGCGGATGGTTGTGGCTCGTCGGGCCGTTGGTTGTTTGATCTGCCGGGCCGGTGCTCGCTTTGATGGCGGTCGTCAACGGGGCTCCCGGGCCGGACGGCGGCAAGTTGCGCGCATGTGCTGGTCAGATGGGTGTCGGGGCGGTGGTGGGCGGGGCGCGGAGCAGGTACCCCGTCCTCGTCGGTGCGCGGTGGCATGGCGACGGCATGCACAACGTGTGGTTGTTCACAAGATCGACATCGCCCCCGCTCCCCGTTGCGCAGACGGCCATCCCTGAGGCCCGCACCACGGTTCCGGCCGGGTGGGGCCGCCCACTCGTCCCGGAGGTGACGCAGTCGTGCCGGATTCCTTCGTGCATCTGCACAACCACACCGAATACTCGATGCTGGACGGCGCGCAGAAGCTGCGGCCGATGTTCGGCGAGGTCGCCCGGCAGGGGATGCCGGCGATCGCCATGAGCGACCACGGCAACATGTTCGGCGCCCACGAATTCCAGCAGGTCGCACGGGACTTCGAGGGGATCACGCCGATCATCGGCATCGAGGCGTATGTGGCGCCCTCCTCGCGGTTCGCCCGGAAGCAGGAGTTCTGGGGGCCGGGCGGCCGGCGCGCGGTGAGCGACGACGGCGAGGGGTCCAAGGACGTCTCCGGCGGCGGCCGCTTCACCCACATGACGATGTGGGCACGGGACGTTCAGGGGCTGCGGAACCTCTTCTGGCTCTCCACGCAGGCCAGTTACCAGGGCCAGTTCCCGGCCGGCAAGCCGCGGATGGACCGGGAGCTGATCGCGCAGCGGCCCGAGGGGATCATCGCCACCACCGGCTGCCCCTCGGGCGAGATCCAGACCCGGCTGCGGCTGGACCAGTACGCGGAGGCGAGGGCGGCCGCCGGCGCGTACCAGGAGGTCTTCGGGCGGGAGAACTACTTCCTGGAGCTGATGGACCACGGACTGGACATCGAGCGCACCGTCCGGGCCGATCTGCTGCGGCTGGCCCAGGAGTTGGCGATCCCGCTGCTGGCCACCAACGACGCGCACTACGTCACCGAGGACCAGGCCGACGCCCACGACAACCTGCTGTGCATCGGCGTCGGCAAGAACAAGAACGACCCGGGGCGCTTCCGCTTCAACGGCTCCGGCTACTACCTGAAGTCCGCCGCCGAGATGCGCCGCCTCTTCGCGGAGCTCCCGGAAGCCTGCGACAACACCCTGGCCGTCGCCGAGCGCATCGAGTCCTACGACGCGGTCTTCGACTACGCCGACGAGATGCCGCGCTTCCCGGACGTACCCGAGGGCGAGACCCAGGAGTCGTGGCTGCGCAAGGAGGTCCTCAAGGGGCTGGTGATGCGCTATGGCGAACCGGTCCCACGGAACGTGCTGGAGCGGTTCGAGACCGAGATGGCGGTCATCGGCCCGATGGGCTTCAGCGCGTACTTCCTGGTCGTGGCGGACATCTGCCGGCACGCCCGGGAGAACCGGATCCCGATCGGCCCGGGCCGCGGCTCGGCCACCGGCTCGCTGGTCGCCTACGCCACCCGCATCACCGAGCTGTGCCCCCTGGAGCACGGCCTGCTCTTCGAGCGCTTCCTGAACCCGGAGCGGATCAACCCCCCGGACGTCGACCTCGACTTCGACGACCGGCAGCGCGACCGGATGGTCCGCTACGTGACCGAGAAGTACGGCGACGCGTTCACCGCGCTGGTCAACACCTTCGGCAGGATCAAGGCCAAGAACGCGATCAAGGACTCCTCGCGCATCCTGGGCTTCCCCTACTCGCACGGCGAGCGGATCACCAAGGCGCTCCCGCCGGACCAGAACGGCACGTCCGCCCCGCTGGACGCGGTGTTCGACCCGTCCCACCCCAGGTACGCCGAGGCCGGCGCGATCCGGCAGCTCTACGAGGCCGAGGCGGAGGTGCGGCAGGTGATCGACACCGCCCGCGGGGTGGAGGGGCTGACCCGCGGCACCGGCGTGCACGCGGCCGCGGTGATCCTGTCCAAGACCCCGTTGACCGACCGCATCCCGCTGCACATGCGGGCCGCGGACGGCGCGCGGATCACCGGGTTCGACTACCCGTCGTGCGAGGCGATGGGCCTGATCAAGATGGACTTCCTGGGGCTGCGGAACCTCGGGGTCATCGACCACGCCATCGCGAACATCCGCGAGAACCGGGGCGTCGGGCTGGCCACCGTCGACCCCATGGACGGCGACCCGGCGACCGTGCTGATCCCGCTGGACGACGCCAGGACCTACCAACTGCTCGCCGAGGGCAACACGTTCGGCGTCTTCCAGCTCGACGGCGGCGGCATGCGGGCCCTGCTCAAGCTCATGGCCCCCACCCGCTTCGAGGACATCGCGGCGGCCAACGCCCTCTACCGTCCCGGCCCGATGGCCGCCAACGCGCACACCAACTACGCCCTGCGGCAGAACGGCAAGCAGGTCCCCACCCCGATCCACCCGGAGCTCAAGGAGGCCCTGGAGCCGATCCTGGGCTCCACCCACCACCTGCTCATCTTCCAGGAGCAGATCATGGCCATCGCCCGGCAGTTGGCCGGCTACACCCTGGGCGGGGCGGACATGCTGCGCCGCGCGATGGGTAAGAAGAAACCGGAGGTGCTGGCCGCGGAGTGGGAGAAGTTCCACGGCGGCATGCGGGACAACGGCTTCTCCGACGAGGCGATCCGGGCTCTGTGGGACGTGATGCTGCCCTTCTCCGGCTACGCCTTCAACAAGTCCCACACCGCCGGCTACGGCCTGGTCTCGTACTGGACCGCCTACCTCAAGGCCAACTACCCGGCCGAGTACATGGCCGCCCTGCTCACCTCGGTCGGCGACGACAAGGACAAGGCCGCCGTCTACCTCGCCGACGCCCGCAAGAACGGCGTCCGGGTCCTCCAGCCCGATGTGAACGCCTCCGTCGCGGAGTTCACCGCCGTCGGCGACGACGTGCGCTTCGGGCTGCGGTCCGTCCGCAACGTCGGCGACGGCGTCATCGACGCGATCGTCGAGGCCCGCCGCCGGAAGGGGAGGTTCACCTCGTTCTCCGACTTCCTGGCCAAGGTGGACCTGCCCGCGCTGAACAAGCGGGCCGTGGAGTCGCTGATCAAGGCGGGCGCCTTCGACTCGCTGGGCCACTCCCGCAAGGGCCTGACCGCCGTCCACGAGGACGCCGTCGACGCGGTCATCCCGGTGAAGAAGGCGGCCGGCTTCGGCCAGGACGACCTGTTCGCCGGCCTCGGCGGCGCGGGGGTAGACGGCCCCGCCTTCGGCCTGGACTTCCCCGTCGACGCGGCGGAGTGGCCGCGCCGCCAACTGCTCGCCACCGAGCGGGAGATGCTGGGCCTCTACGTCTCCGCCCACCCGCTGGACGGCGCCGAGCACCTCCTCGCCGCCGCCCGGGACTGCCCGGTCGCCGAACTGCTCGGCTCCGGCCGGACCACCGGCGACGTCCGACTGTCCGGGCTGATCACCGGCGTCCAGCGCAAGGTGACCAAACAGGGCAACGCCTGGGCCGTCGTCACCCTCGCGGACCGGGACGCCGCCGTCGAGGTGCTGTTCTTCCCCGCCTCCTACCCACTGGTGCAGCACGCGCTGGTCGAGGACACCGTCGTCACCGTCCAGGGCAGGATCGAGGACCGCGACGGCACCCTGAACGTCTTCGGCCGCGAACTGGGCGTCCTGGACGTCTCGTCGGCCGAGCACGGCGGGCGGCCGCCGGTGCGCCTGGCGTTCCCCGCGCACCGGATCAGCGAGCGCGGGGTGCGCGAGCTGCGGCGGATCCTCGGCGACCACCCGGGCGAGAGCCCGGTGCGGCTCAGCGTCCGCGGCGCCCGGCGGACCACCGTCTACGCGCTGGGCGCCACGGTGAACGCCGCCACGCTGGCCTCGGACGTGAAGGGCGCGTTCGGCGCCGAGGCGTGGGCGGGGCTGGCATGACGCCCGACACCGGCCGGCCGACGACCGTGACGCTGCGGCTGCCCGGCTCCGCTCCCCCGCCCTGCCCGCGCTGCCGCGCCCCGGTGCTGCTGGTGGCGCGCCATCCGCACTCCTGGCACAACCGGTCCGGGGCGCGCGTCGAGGGCCTGCGGGAGAGCGTGTTGTGCGGCGACTGCGACGCCGGGGACCCCGCGGCGGAGGGGTTGTTGGCGGTCGTGTCGGCGGTACTGGCGGAGGCCGGGGACGGCGCCGACGCGCCGGCCGCGGTCGCCTCCGAGGCGCTCGCCTCCGGCGCGTTCGCGGCGCACCTGGAGACCTGGCTGACGGCCGTGCGCCATCGGGCGCCGGACCCCGCCGCGTTGGCCGCGGAGGAGGCCCGGTGGCGGGCCGGAGAGCTCTAGGGCAAGGCGCCGGCCCGCCACCGCGCGACGGTGACGGGCCGGGGGGCGACGGCTGGCCGACGGGCCTAGGGCGCTTCTGACGGATCTCCGCGGCGTCGCGGCGTCTGGCACGCACGCACCAGACGCCGCTCCTTCCTCCACGGAGATCCGTCAGAAGCGCCCTAGCGGGGGTTGAAGACGACGCTGGCGAAGCGCGCGCCCGAGGGCGCCACCTTGCCCGGGGCGAGCTGCGTCTTCTGTCCCGTGCAGTGCTTGCCGGTGTAGACGGCCACCGGCTGCTTCAGCGCGTTGCGGGCCCCGCGGGCCTCCTGGCTCATGTCGAGGCACCGCTTGTCCGGCGGGTTCTGGAGCGAGTACGCCTTGCCGCCCGGTCCCAGCCAGGTGAACGTCCCGCTGGAGGCGAGCGCCGCGCCGGCGGGGAGGGCGAGGGTCAGGGCGAGCCCTCCGAGACCGACGGCTAGTGGACGGAACAGTCGCATGATGACGTGCCCTTCGTAGGAGGCGGGAACTACCGACGCCAGGACCAACGGCGGGCCGGCGGGAAGGAAACGGTTCGGCGGTCCGTTCAGGGGGCCGGTGCGGGGCCGTCCGTTTCGAGGGGGGCTCGCCCCACGGCACTCGGCGGCACGGCACGGCACGCCAGTGCGACGTCCGATTTCCGCCGGATTCCGGTGCCGGAAGGGAGCAGAGTGGGCCCCGAGACCAGAACCACTCCCGAGGGCCCGCCATGACCACGCACCGCACCGCGCACCACCGCCCCCCGGCCCGGCAGTCGGCCGCCGATCGGACACCGAGGAGGCACGGATGACCACCGACGCCGTCACCGACACCTCCGTCGACACCGCCGCCGACGCCGCCGTCGAGGGCGTCCGGCGGCGGGTGGCGGGGGCCGACTGGACCGCCGTGGCCCAGGAGTTGGACGAGCTCGGCTGCGCCCTCACCCCGCGGCTGCTCACGCCGGAGCAGTGCCGGGAGATCGCCGGCCTGTACGAGCGGACCGACGCCTTCCGCACGACGGTGGACATGGCCCGGTACCGCTTCGGCTCCGGCACCTACCGCTACTTCACCCACCAACTGCCGCCACTGGTAGCGGCGTTGCGCGCGGCCCTGTACCCGCCGCTGCTGGCCGTGGCCCGGGACTGGAGCGCGCGGCTGGACCGCCCGGCCCCCTGGCCCGACGACCTCGACGCCTGGCTGGCCGCGTGCCACGAGGCCGGGCAGGACCGCTCGGCGCAGATCCTGCTGCGCTACGAGCCGGGCGATTGGAACGCCCTGCACCGCGACGTCTTCGGGGAGATGGTCTTCCCCCTCCAGGTCGTCATCGGGCTGGACGCGTACGGCACGGACTACACCGGCGGCGAGTTCCTGCTCGTCGAGCAGCGCCCCCGGGCCCAGTCCCGGGGCACCACGGTGCCGCTGCCGCAGGGGCACGGGCTGGTGTTCACCACCCGGGACCGGCCGGTGCGCTCCAAGCGGGGCTGGTCCGCGGGCGCGATGCGGCACGGAGTGAGCACCCTGCGGTCGGGCCGCCGCCACGCGCTGGGCCTGGTCTTCCACGACGCGTCATGACGGCGGCACGCCAAAGCGGGTACCGGCTGGTGGGGGCCGACGGGCTGCCGTACTGCAGCCCGGTGCCCGGCACGCTCGGCGGGCACCGACGGGCCCGGCTGTACGGGCGGTTGGACTGCCCCTCGGCGCAACGGGCGCTGGCCCGCGGCGGATACGTCCGGGACCGGGTGTTCTTCGCCGACGAGGCCACCGCGCGCGCCGCCGGTTACCGGCCGTGCGCGGTGTGCCTGCCCGACGCCTACGCCCGGTGGAAGGCCGCCCGCGCCGGTACCGAGACCCGACCGGACGGCGGCGCCCACGAGCACCCCAGCCCCGGAGCCCCCTGATGGACCACCCCCGCCGCCCCGACGGGTTCCCCGACGTCGCCGACTCGCCCCGCTCCCCCCTCCTCGGCCCGGCCGAGCGCGCCGCCTACGGCGAGCTGCCGGCCCCCGCCCCGCACACCCCCGCCGAACTCGCCGCTCTCATGGGGCTGTTGACCGCGCCGCGGGCCCGGATCGGAAGCGTGGTGGTCGGGCACGGGCGGGACGCCGCTTCGGTGGCCTCGGCCGCGGCCCTCGCCGAAGCCTGGGAGGCCCGCGGCGGCGTCGTCCTGGCGGCGGTCGACTGGCCCGAGACGGCGGCCTCCTGGCTGCGCCCGGCCCGCCGGCTGACCGCCCAGCGCCCGGACGCCTGGGTGATCGCCGCGGCCCCGCACGGCTTCGTGCAGTTGGCCCGCCGGCTGCGGCACAGCACCGACTGGGACCCCGCCCGCAGCTACGCCTTCGCCGGGCTCCACGACCCCCGCGTCCCGGCCCTGGCCGGCCCCGGAACGCTCCACGGACTGCGCGGCGCGCTGCCCGACGGCGGCACCTGGGAGGTGCGCGGCGACTGGGTCGTCGGCTTCCCGGCGCGCGCCGAGGGGTGAGGCGAGTGCACCGGGGCCGCTACAAGCGGGACACCCGTCAGTCCCCGCCGAGGCGGCGCGCCCCGGTGGTCGCGAGGACGACGCACCTCAGGGCCGCGGCCACCGCAACCGTCATCGTCGGCTGCCCGGCGGCCGGTTCGCCGCGGTCGCGCAGCGCGCCCATGAAGTCGAAGAGCGGCAGCCCGTTGGCGACGGAATACCACAGCGGTACATAGACGGCCTGGAAGGGGCGGTGGGTGCGGCTGAGCGTGCCCAGGGCCATCGCCAGCGAGCGGATGAGCAGCGCCGGTGACGTGGTGCAGCAGCCGCGTCGTGATCTGCGGGCTGATCAGGCTGTCCCGGCCGTCGCCGCCCGCACCGCCTCGACCAGCAGCGCCGGCCCGGAACGCTTGAGGACGAACCCCGAGGCGCCGCACCGCAGCACGGGATGGACGTATGCGTCGAGATCGAAGGTGGTGACGATGACGACCCGGACCGGGTGTGGGAAGGCGGGATCGACCAGCCGACGGGTCACCTCCAGGCCGTCCATCCGCGGCATCCGGATGTCCACCGGCGCGACGTCCGGGGCGCGGGCGCGCGCCAGTTCCACGGCCTCCACGCCGTTCGTGGCCTCCCCGACCACCTCGATGTCGGCCTGGTCCGTCACGATGCGCCGCATGCCCCGACGCACCATCTCCTCATCGTCGGCGAGCAACAAACGAAGAGTCACGGTCGGGAATCCTGCCGCGTGTCGACGGGAACGGGCGGGCCGTTCCGCGCCCGACGCGGGGGCCGGGCTGGTGCCCGACCCCCGCGCCCGATGCGGCTACGCCGTACGTCGCGCTCTGTCGTTCAGTGGCCCAGTGTCGTCAACACCGCCTGTGCCATGGCCCGTTCGCCGGTGGCGTTGGAGTGCAGCGGCGCGGCGGGCGAGGTCGGCAACAGGCCCTCGATCCAGGGGGACGCGGAGCAGGCGTCGTGGCCCTTGGTCGGGCCGAAGGTGTCGACGTAGCTGGCGCCCGCGGCGGTGGCGGCCTTGGCCACCTTGGTGTTGAGTTCGCCGAGGACGGAGCGCAGGAAGCGGAGATCGCCGGTGGTGGCGGGCATCTTGCCCAGGCACCTCGTCGGGTCGTCGGGGAGCACGGCCGGGTAACCGACGACCACCACTTTGGCGTTGGGGGCCTTGGCGGACAGCTTGCGCAGGCCGTCGGTCAGCCGGGTCGCGGCGGAGTCGAGCCGCTTGTCGAGCGTGTCGCCGTAGAAGTTCCTGCACGGCGTGCCGAACGGGTTGGTGACGGACAGCCCGATGCAGGCGGCCACGACATCGACGAAGCCGACGTCGGAGGTGCCGAGGTCGTTGCCGCCGAGGGTGAGGGTGACCAGGGACGTGTCGGGTGTGACGGCGTCCAGTTGGGGGCCGTTGACGACGATCCCGACATCGGTCTGGCGCGTGGTGAGCGCGCTCACCTTGGCGCCGGCGCAGGTCCTGTCCGCGTACGAGGACGGGGTGAGGGCCGCGGCGACGAGGTGTCCGTAGTTGTGGTCGGAGCGCAGGCACAGGCCTGCGGACTGTCCGGGGACGCCGGCGCCGGCGGCGTAGGAGTCCCCCAGCGCCACGTACCTGCCGGTACCGGTCGGGGTCGCGGCGTGCGCGGAGGCCGGGAGGGCGGCCGTGGTGAGGGTCGAGGCGAGGAGCGCGGCGCCGGCCAGTAGGGACGGGGTGCGCTTGGTGCTCCTGGTGCGTGTCCTGCGGGGTGTGGCGGCTCTGGGCACGGTTCCTCCTTCGGGAGGCAGCACGGGGAAAACGGTCCGATACCGGCCGGTAACGTCCTCGTATCGTGGCGTTCGAAAACCTCAGGGGCCATGTGCCGACGCACAGCACCACACCCGCCCCTGTTGTCCCAGGGCACAACCGACCCCCGCCCCCGGACCGCCCTTTGTAACCTGCGGGAATGAGCCGCACCCCCGACGCACCCCCCGAAATCGCCCCCGTAGCGGCTTCGTTGCTGACCCGCTCCGAGGAACTGGGCAC
>NZ_JBIVXW010000075.1:0-46522 GCF_044769405.1 Streptomyces sp. NPDC090442 | reverse complement strand
GGGCCCCCAAAACCCCCCCGCCCGCCGGGCGGGGGGGGGGGGGCGCCGGGGCCCCCCCCCCCCCCCCCCCCCCCCGCCCCCCCCCCCGGGGGGGGGGCCCGGGGGGGGCCCCGCGGGCCCCCCGGGCGCCCACGGCCGTTTTCGCATGCCGGGCACAGCCGCTTCCTGGTTATGTACGCCCGTACGCAACGTTGTGTACGCTCGTACGCATGGCCTATGTGACGCTCGCCGGCGCGATCCTCTCCGAGATCCTCGCGACCACATCGATGAAGTACAGCGAGGGCTTCAGCAAGCTGTGGCCCTCCCTCGGCACCGCGCTCGGATACGTGCTCGCCTTCGCGCTGCTCGCCCAGACGCTCAAGACGATGAGCATGGGGACCGCCTACGCGATCTGGGCCGGGGTGGGCACCGCGATCATCGCCGCGATCGGCATGGTGTTCCTGGGCGAGAGCACCAGCCCGGTGAAGATCCTGGGGGTGCTGCTGGTCATCGCCGGGGTCGTGGTGCTCAACCTCGGAGGGGCGCACTGATGGCCCGGCGCTACGACCCGGACCGGCGGCAGCGGATCATCGACGCGGCCATCGAGGTGGTCGGCGAGCGCGGCATCGCCGGGCTCAGCCACCGCGCGGTGGCCGCCGCCGCGGACGTCCCGCTGGGCTCGACCACGTACCACTTCGCCTCCCTCGACGACCTGCTGGTCGCCGCGTTGCGACAGGCCAACGGCTGGTGGCTGACGGACTTCGCCCGCTGGGTGGAGGGGATCGACCTGACCGTGCCGCTCGCCGACGAGGTGGCCCGGCTGGTCGCCGACACCCTCGCCGGGGACCGGGCGCGGGTGGAGCTGGAGTACGAGCTGTATCTGGCCGCGCTGCGCCACGAGGCGGTGCGGCCGATGGCCGGCGAGTGCCTGGACGAGATGGTGGCGCTGCTCGGCCGGCGGCTCGGCGACACGGCCACCGCCCGGGCGGTGGTGGCCTTCACCGACGGGCTGCTGCTCCAGCACCTGCTCACCGGCCAGCCCTTCCAAGTCACCACGGTGCGCGAGGGGTTGGCCGGCGTGCTGGGCGCCGCGAGCGAGCCGGCGGCGGCTGCCGGGCCGACGCCCGGGGGCGGGCGGTCGGGCACCCCGGGACCGACGCATGAGACCGGTTCGCCTCGGCGGGCGGGCTCCGGTTAGGTTTCCCACATGACCGATGCTGCAACTTCCTCTCGCACCACCGGCGCCGTCGCCGCCGGCCTCGCCACCGTCGCCGCCGACGGCACCGTCCTCGACACCTGGTTCCCCGCGCCCGCGCTCGTCGCCGAGCCCGGCCCGGCCGGCACCGAGCGGCTGGCCGACGACCGCGCCACCGAGCTGCTGGGTGCCGCCGTCCTCAAGGCGATCGGCCCGGACCCGGTCCGCGGCGTGGAGGTCGTGGCCGTCCGCACGGTCATCGCCTCCCTCGACGACAAGCCGCTGGACGCGCACGACGCCTACCTGCGCCTGCACCTGCTCAGCCACCGCCTGGTCAAGCCGCACGGCCAGAGCCTGGAGGGCGTCTTCGGCCTGCTGGCCAACGTCGCCTGGACCTCGCTCGGCCCGGTGCCGGTCGACCAGCTGGAGACGGCCCGGCTCAACGCCCGCGCCGAGGGCCTGCACCTCCAGGTCACCAGCGTCGACAAGTTCCCGCGGATGACCGACTACGTGGCGCCCGCCGGCGTCCGGATCGCCGACGCCGACCGGGTGCGGCTGGGCGCCCACCTCGCCGCCGGTACCACCGTCATGCACGAGGGCTTCGTCAACTTCAACGCCGGCACCCTGGGCACCTCCATGATCGAGGGCCGGATCAGCGCCGGCGTGGTGATCGGCGACGGCTCCGACATCGGCGGCGGCGCCTCCACCATGGGCACCCTCTCCGGCGGCGGCAAGCAGATCATCTCGATCGGCGAGCGCTGCCTGCTCGGCGCCGAGTCCGGCATCGGCATCGCGCTCGGCGACGAGTGCGTGGTCGAGGCCGGCCTGTACGTGACCGCCGGCACCCGGGTCACCCTGCCCGACGGCCAGATCGTCAAGGCGCTGGAGCTGTCCGGCGCCGACAACATCCTCTTCCGCCGGAACTCCACCACCGGCACGGTCGAGGCCCGCCCGAACAAGGCGGTCTGGGGCGGTCTCAACGAGATCCTGCACAGCCACAACTGACCGGTGGCGCGCCCGCGTTCGGCGCCCCGGGCCGGCGGCCGACCCCGCCGGCCCGGGGCGCCGGCGCGTCCAAGGCCGGCCGCGGGCGGTACGTCGCGGACCGGTCAACTCCCGCCCCGCGCCGGTAGGGTGGCCGCCATGCGTGATCTTGTGGCGGGGGTGCGGTATCTGGGCCGGGGCGTGCGCTGGGCCGCCCGGAACGGCCGGTGGTGGGGATTCGGGCTGATCCCGGCCCTGATCGCGCTGGTGCTCTACGCCGGGGCGCTCTTCACGCTGACCCTGGAGTCCGGCGACCTCGCCGCCTGGGCGACGCCGTTCGCCGACGGCTGGGGCTCCCCCTGGCAGGGGCTGCTGCGCGGGCTGTTCGTGGCGCTGCTGCTGGCCGGCGGGCTGGCGCTGTCGGTGCTGACGTTCACCGCCGTCACCCTGCTGATCGGCGATCCCTTCTACGAGTCGCTCTCCGAGCGGGTCGAGGAGGGCGCGGGCGGCTGCCCGCCCGGCCCGGACCGCCCGCTGTGGCGGGAGCTCGGCATCGCGCTGCGGGACATGGCCCATGTGCTGCTGCGGGCCGCCGCCTTCGGGGTGCTGTTCTTCGCGCTGGGCTTCCTGCCGGTCGTCGGGCAGACCGTGGTCCCGGTCGTCGGCACCTGCGTCACCGGCTTCTTCCTCACCGTCGAGCTGACCACGGTGGCGATGCAGCGCCGGGACATCCCGGTCCGCGCCCGGCTGCGGCTGCTGCGCGGGCGGTGGGGCCTGGCGGTCGGCTTCGGGGCGCCGCTGGTGCTGCTGTTCCTGATCCCGCTCGCGGCGGTGGTGCTGACGCCGGGGGCGGTGGCCGGGGCCACCCTGCTGGTGCGGGACCTGGTGCCGGCCGGGGCGGACGGCGGGGCGGCGGTGGCGGACGGGGCGGAGCCCGAGGGCCGGGCGGTGCCGGCCTCCTGGTGAGCGTTGTCCGCGGACGCCCGGCACGACGAAGCGGCCGCCGCACCCCGACGGTGCGACGGCCGCTCAGGCATGACCTGCCCTACCCGCGTCAGTCAGCCTTGCGCGACCGCGGCTTCAGGTCCTGGGTGCGCTCGGCGGCGGACTCCTCCGACTGCGGCCGGTGCTGCTCGGAGCGCCGCTCGGCGGCCCGGTCCTGCTTGCCCGACTTACGGTTCTGCGACTTCGGCATCGTGACTCCCTTTGTCTCGCCGAAATGGGGTGCTTACCAGCTCAGTACCGCACCCCCGGGCGCGATCGGCGCTCGGAAGTGGGCCGGTGGAGTGACCGGGCGATCACCGCGGGTGAGGCGAAGGGCTCGGCTCGGGTGCCGGCTCAAGGCCTGATCCGCAGCACCTGCGGGTCGTGGTCGCTGGCCTGGTCCGCGTACTCGGCGTTGATGTGCACGATGTCGTAGTCGGTGCGGGTCAGCGCCCGGCTGGTGAGCAGGTGGTCCAGCACCTGGGAGTTGCCCTGGTAGACGTAGCTGTAGCGCTCGGCGGCGGGCAGTTTGTCGACCTGGTCGGTGAGGACGCCGCCGGCGGTGAGGGCCTTGAGGGCGGGCGAGAACTGGTAGTCGTTGAGGTCCCCGGCCACCACCACACCGGCCTTGGGGTCCTTGGCCAGCAGCTCCCTGACGAAGCCGTTGACCAGCCTCGCCTGGGCGGTGCGCTGGGTCTCCGAGCTCCGCGCCGGCGGCTGGAAGCGGCTGTCCAGACCCTGGTCGCCGCCCTTGGAGTTGAAGTGGTTGGCGATCACGAAGACCCGGCTGCCGGGCTGGCTCCGCGGCGCGAACTCGCCGACCAGCGGCTTGCGGCTGGACTTCCACGCCGGGTCGGCCGGCGCGATCCGGCCCGGCGAGGCGGACAGCCCGGCCCGGCCGTGGTCGTCGACGACCCTGACCGGCGTGGACGCGTCGCCGCCCTGGACGTCGGTGAACGCCACCCGCTGCGGGTTGAACAGGAACGCCACCCGGATGTTGCCGCCGGGCTGGCCGCCGTCCTGGTCGTTCTGCGGGTCGATCGACCGCCAGGCGTACGCCGGGCCGCCGGCCGCCTTGACGGCGTCGGTGAGCTTCTTGAGGGTGACCCCGGCGGTGACCGTGCCGTCGTCCTTGGCGCCGCTGTCGTCCTGGACCTCCTCCAGGGCGACGACGTCGGGCGCGGCGAGGTGGTGCACCAGTCCCCTGGCCAGCCGGTCGAACGTGGCCTGCGGGTTGTCCGGGGCGAGGTTCTCGACGTTGTAGGTGGCCACCGCCAGCTCGTCGGCGGTCTGCTTGCGGGTGACCTCGGGCGCCGGGGTGTGGGCGGCCAACGTGCCCAGCGCGGTGGCCTGGAGGGTGTAGCCGCCGAAGTTGTCGTAGTCCAGCGGGCCGGTGGTGGTGCCGGTCAGCCGGTCGCCGACGTTGGCCGCGGGGAAGGGCCGCTGGGAGAAGGGGAGGAGGGACTGGACCTTGAGGCGGCCGCCGTTGGGGTCGGCGTAGGAGCCGTAGCGGGTGCCGCCGCGGGCGGTGCGGTGGTGGCCGGGGGTGGCGGTCACCCACAGCTCGTGGTGGGTGTTGGTGGGGCCGACGACCGGGGCGTTCACGACCGAGACCCGCATGCCCTCCAGGGACTCCAGCCGGTCCAGGGCGTAGGCGGCGGGGCGGAGGGTGCGGGACTCGATGCTCCCGCCGCCCGCGCCCGGGGCGTAGGCCGCCGGGATCGCGGACGCGTCCAGCTTCACCGGGGCCGGCAGCGGTTGGCCGCTCGCCTTGACCGTCCAGGTGGCGTCGGTGAGTTCGGTGACGGACTGGCCGCCGGCGTCCCTGCCGCCGGGGTAGTACTCGCTGACCGTGCCGCCGACGGTGACCGCGTCGCCGACCGCGACGTCGGGCGTCTCCTTGCCGGTGAAGACGAAGAGCGCCTCGCTGGTCGCCGGGTCGTCGTCCGGGTGCGGGTCCTGCACCCAGAAGCCGCGGGACGAGCCGAAGGACCGGATCGCGGTGACGGTGCCGGGGACGTCGTCGACCTGCTTGCCGGCCAGTGGGGATATCCGGGTCCTGCCCTGTATGTCGTGGATCCGGGTGCCGGCCGCCGAGGCGGACTGCACGCCGAGCAGTCCACCGGCGAGGGCCGCGACGACCACCGTGCCGAGGACGGCGGGTCTGCGGAGCGTGCGACGGGATGGCATGCATGCCTCCGGGAGAAGGGGGTGGGAGAGGTGCTGCGGAGCGGGACCGGCGCTCGCTACGCGCGTCAATCTCTTTTGTGCGCAAGGGAGTTGTCAAGGTTCTCCCGGTGGACGGGAGTGCACGGAGAAGTGAACCGCCCGAGATGGGGAGAATTCCGTCTACGCTTGGGCGGCGCACGAGCGACACGTCCGTCCGAGGAGCTGAGCCAGATGTCCGCAGACCGCCCCACCATGCCGCCGGTGCGGCTGACCCCCGAAGCGGAGCTGGCCCGCGACGCGCTGAGCTCCCCGCTGTTGGCCCGCGCCGCCAAGCTGGCCCGCTGGTCCGGTTCCGGCGTCCCGGTCGGCGTCGGCGGCGAGCTCCTGGAGCAGTCGCTCGCGGCCGCCACCGAGCACCTGGGCCTGGCCGGCGACGAGGACGGCCCCGCCTACACCGCCGAGGCGTGGCAGCTGGCGGTGGACACCGGACTGGTCGAGATCGAGGAGGACGAGGACGAGGACGAGGCGGACGCCGACGACCTCCCCGACGACGCCGCGGTCGGCACCGCCACCCCGGGCGAGGAACTGGCCCTGCTCACCTCCGGCAGCCCCCAGGACGTCCTGGACATCTGGCTCGGCGGCATGGAGACCGTGCTCGCCGACGCCGTCGCCCCGGACCTCTCCGACCTCGCCGACCAGCTCGCCGAGGGCGGCGACCTGGACCTGGACTCGATCGACTGGAACCCGGAGGAGGAGGCCGAGCTGCTGGACGGCATCCTCGGCAACCTCTACCTCCTCAACGCCCTGGGCGAGGCCCCCGACCAGGACGTCCCGCTGCCCGCGCTGGCCGCCTCCATGATCGTCCCGGACGACATGGACGAGCCCACCGACGAGATCCTCGAAGAGGTCTCCGCGGCGATGATGCGGCTGGACGACCAGTTCCGGGTGCTGGAGCCGATCGGGCTGGTCGCCTACCGGCCGGTCGACGAGGCGCTCATCGAGGAGCTGGACGAGGACGGCGAGACGGTCTCCGCGGCCGAGCCGCTCCAGGACGAGGACGTCGCCCGCTACGGCCTGGTGCGGCTCACCCCGCTCGGCGTCTGGGCGGTCCGCGCCCGGATGCTGGACGCCGGCGTGGACGCCCCGGCCGTCGGGGACCTCGCCGACAAGGGCGCCGACCTCCTGCTGGAGGCGCTGCCGGACTACCCCGAATCGCTGGCCCAGACGGAGGCCGAGCAGTGGCTCGCCGCCCGCACCCCGCTGGACGCGGCCCGCGAACTGCTCGCGGCCGCCCGCGGCGACGACGAGCGCGGCCCGCTGCGCCGGCTCGCCGCCCAGCAGGCCCTCTCCCTGGTCGCCCCGGAGGCCGAGCCGGCGCTGCGCGAGGTGCTCGACGACCGGCACCTGGGCGGGCTGGCCCGGGTCTGGCTCGCCGAGCGCGGGCTGCCCGGCATCCCCGAGCCGTCCCAGGACATGGTCTTCTGGCTGACGGTGGACACCATCGCGGCCCAACTGGGCGCCACCGACGACGAGGCGGCCGCCGAACTGACGGAGCTGGTCGGGGGGTTGACCGAGCAGCACAGCGGGTTCTTCGAGGAGGTCTGGCGGGTGGACCACCCGGCCACCGCCGAGGTGCTGGAGGCGATGGGTCAGCTCCACCCGGACAAGAAGGCCGCCAAGGAGGCGCGCAAGGCCGCGTTCAAGGCGCGGTCGCGGCGCTCCGACTGACGGGGACGCCGGGCACGGGTCAGTCGGCCGGGGCCGCCGCGGTGATCAAGTAGTAGTCCAGCAAGCCTGTTTGGTAGGCCGTCAGGTATTGCCGGGGCCACTTGTCGCGCAGCTCCGGCCGCTCGGCCATGTAGCGGTCGTAGGACTCCCAGACCCCGTCGCCGATCGGCGTCACCGCGACGTTCCGCAGCCCGGCCGCGGCGAACGTCCCGGCCACGTCGTCCACCAGGTGCGTCATGTCCAGCCCGTCGGCGTACGGGGGCAGCAGTTGGGGCAGCACCCGGACCGCGTCCGGGACCCGGGCGAGGAACGTGGCCAGTGCGAAGTGCCCCGCCGGGCGCAGCACCCGCACCGCCTCCCGGGCGAAGCCGGCCAGGTCACGGAAGTGCTGGGCGGCCTCGACGGAGTAGACGACGTCGGTGCAGGCGTCCGGCAGCGGCATCCGCTGGGCCGGGCCGAGCACGAACTCCAGTCGGCGGGGGCCGGCCTCCTCGGCGAGCAGCCCGGCGTTGGCCTCCAGGGCGCGGGCGATCTGGTCGGGGTGGGCGTCCAGGCCGATCACCGACCCGAAGTCGAACTCCCGCAGCGCCAGCGCGCAGCCCAGGCCGCGCCCGCAGCCGACCTCCAGTGCGGTGCGGCCGCGCGGCCGGTCGCAGGTGTCCAGCACCAGCCGGTAGAGGTCCTGCTCGCTGCGGATCCGGTCCTCCTCGGTCAGCGGCCGGTCCGTGGGCTCCGGCAGCCAGGCCCAGTAGCCGAAGTTGATGAAGCCGCCGGCGAACGCGGGGACGGTGCTGAGGTCCTCCTCGCCGTAGGTGGCGGCGACCCGGTCGGGGAGCTCCGGTCCGGGTGCGCCGTCCGGGTGGTCCGGTTGCGCGGGCCGGCCGGTACCGCCGGCCGGGGGCGGCTGCTGGTTCATCTGACGCTCCTCGTCGTGAAGCCGCGGGGGAGGGGCCGAGGGGGCGTGCGGGCGGAATCCTGGGCGCGGGCGGGCGTTGTAGGAGAGGTGAGCTCGACGATGCGGATGACACAATTCTCGATCCTGGACCGCTCCCGCACCAGGGAGGGACACCCGCCCGCCGCGGCGTTGCGGGACACCGTGGAGCTGGCCCGGTACGCCGAGCGGCTGGGGTACCACCGGTTCTGGGTGGCCGAGCACCACAGCGTCCCCGGGGTCGCCGGCTCGGCACCCACCGTGCTGGCCGCCGCGGTGGCCTCGGCGACCTCGACGATCCGGGTCGGCACCGGCGGGGTGATGCTGCCCAACCACCGCCCGCTGGTGGTCGCCGAGCAGTTCGGGGTGCTGGAGTCGCTCTTCCCGGGGCGGATCGACATGGGGCTGGGGCGGTCGGTCGGCTTCACCGGCGGGATCCGGCGGGCGCTGGGCACGGAGAAGGACGCCGCCGAGGGCTTCGAGGGGCGGTTGGCCGAGCTGCTGGGGTACTTCACCGGCACCCAGACCGCCCATCCGCAGGTGCACGCCCGGCCCGCCGAGGGGCTGGCGGTGCCCGCGTTCGTGCTGGCGACCGGCGCCGGCGCGCGGGTGGCGGCGCGGGCCGGGCTGGCCCTGGTCATCGGCGACCTCCGCGACCGGGAGAAGCTGTCGGCGGCGGTCGGGGAGTACCGCGCGGCGTTCCGCCCGTCGGCGCTGTGGCCGCGGCCGTATGTGGTGATCTCCGGGACGGTGGCGGTGGCCGGGACGCCGGACGCGGCCCGGCGGCTGCTGATACCGGAGGCGCGGGCGCTGGCGCACTCCCGGACGCACGGGGTGTTCCCGCCGCTCGCGCCGGTGGGGGGCGCGGCGCCCGGGGACGGGATGTCGGCGCGTGAGCGCGGCTTCTACGAGGACGCGCTGCGGGGGCACGTCCACGGCACGGAGGAGCAGGTCGCCCGGGAGCTCGCGGCGTTGGTCGAGCGCACCGCGGCGGACGAGGTGCTGGTGACCACCAGCACCCACGACCGGGCGGCGCTGCGCGAGTCCTACGAGCGGTTGGCGCGGGTGGTCGGCCTCACGGGGCGGGGCTGAGCGGGCTCGGGGCGCGGCGTCGGCCGCTCCGGTGGAGCCGGTGCTCGCACCGGGGGACCCGGCACCCGTCGGCCGCTACAGCGCGGCGGCCCCGGGCTTGACCATGCCGCGGACGGTGCGGGCGTCGACGAACGAGCCGAGCGCGGTCATCTCCCACTCTCCGGAGTACTGCCGGACCAGCTTGGCCATCAGCACGCCGGTGTGCGGTTCGGCGCCGGTCAGGTCGAAGCGGACCAGCTCCTCGCCGGTCTGGGCGTCGACCAGCCGGCAGTACGCCTGGGCGACCTCGGAGAACTTCTGGCCGGAGAAGGAGTTGACGGTGAAGACCAGGCCGGTGACCTCCGGGGGGATGCCGCCGAGGTGCACGGTGATCGCCTCGTCGTCGCCGGCGCCGTCGCCGGTGAGGTTGTCGCCGGAGTGCTGGACGGCGCCGCCGAGGATCATCAGCTTGCCGAAGTAGCAGTTGTCGACCTTGCCGCGGTCCGGGCCGTAGGCGATGACCGAGGCGTCCAGGTCGATGCTCCGGGCGCGCCGGGCCGGCTCCCAGCCCAGTCCCATCAGGACCGAGCCGAGCAGCGGGCGGCCGCCCTTGACCAGCGAGACGGTCTGGTTCTTCCGCAGGCTGACCCGGCCCTTGTCGAGGTCGACCTTGCCGGTGACGGGCGGCGCGGGCGCGGCGGGGTGGCCGGCGGCCGGCGGCGGGGCGAGCGGCGCCGGGGGACCGGTGGGCGGGGCCCACTGGCCGGGCGGGACGGGGGCCGGGGGAGCAGGGGGAGCCGGCGGTGCGGCGGGCGCCTGGGGCGCGGGGGCCGGCGGGGCGGCCGGTTCGGAGACGTCCACGCCGAAGTCGGTGGCGATGCCGGCGAGTCCGTTGGCGTAGCCCTGGCCGACCGCGCGGACCTTCCAGCCGCCGCCGCGGCGGTAGAGCTCCATGACCACCAGCGCCGTCTCCGGGCCCAGCCGCGGCGGCGTGAAGGTGGCCAGCACCGCGCCGCCGTCCACGTCGGTGAGCGTGCCGGTCGGTTCGGTGCCGGCGAAGGTGGTGCCGGGCGCGTCCAGGCTCGCGGTCACCACGACCTTGTCGACGTCCGGCGGCACCGCGGCGGTGTCCACCGTGATGGTGTCGCCGTCGGCCGCCGCGCGGTGGCTCACACCGGGCGCGGTGGGCTGGTTGTAGAAGACGAAGTCGTCGTCGGAGCGCACCGTGCCGCCGGCGGTGAGCAGCAGGCCCGACACGTCCAGCCGCACGGGGGCGGTGACGGTCACCGCCACCCGCGCGGCGCTGAGCGGGAGGTTCGAGCCAGGAGTCATTGCGGTCATGACAGCCCTAACGATCAGGGGGCGTGCGCGAGTTCCAGTGGGGCGCCCGGCCGCGTCCGGCGGCCGGTGGCCGGGCGGGTCAGCGCCGGGAGCTGCCGAAGAGCAGGCGGTAGGCGATCAGCAGGACCAGGGAGCCGGCCACCGCGGCGATCCACATCGACGGGTCGTAGAAGTCCCGCGGGATCGGGCGGTCCAGGAAGCGGGTGGAGAGCCAGCCGCCGATGAAGGAGCCGGCGATGCCTATCAGGGTGGTGCCGACCAGGCCGCCCGGGTCCCGCCCCGGCAGCAGCACCTTGGCGATCAGGCCGGTGATCAGGCCCAGTACGAGCCAACTGACGATGCCCATGGTGTGTTACCTCGTTCCCGCGTTGCCGCGTTTCCGTGCTGGCCTGCCGGAACGCGGCGAACCGGTGCCGGACAGGCGGTGTGCCCCCAAGGACGCGACGAGACGGGGGCGAGGTTCCGCGTGCCGGAGAATCGCCCGAATATGAGAGCTAATGCGGCCAGATGGGAGGGTTGGTGCAGAACGCCCCGCCAAGATGGGTGTGTTCGGGGTTGTCCGGGTCGAGCGGGCCTTGGGCGGCGAGCAGTTCCGCGGCGTAGGGCTCGGAGTCGTCCTGCGGGTCGTAGCCCAGGGCGCGGGCGGTGGACAGGTCCCACCACAGGCGGGTGTTGGCGGAGGAGGCGTAGGCGACGGTGTGGCCGACGTCCTCGGCGGTGAGCGCGGCGTGCAGCAACCGGGCGCAGTCCGCCGGGCTCAGCCAGATGGAGAGCATCCGCACCGTGGTCGGCCTCGGGAAGCAGGAGCCGATGCGCAGCGAGACGGTCTCGATGCCGTGCCGTTCCCAGTAGAGGGCGGCGAGGTCCTCGCCGAAGCACTTGGACAGGCCGTAGAAGGTGTCGGGGCGGTGCGGGGTGTCGACGGGGAGGGCGGCGGAGCCGTCCGGCGGGCGCGGGGCGAAGCCGACGGCGTGGTTGGAGGAGGCGAAGACCACCCGGCGCACGCCCGCCTCGCGGGCCGCCTCGTAGAGCCGGTAGGTGCCCTCGATGTTGGCGCTCAGGATCCGCTCGAACGACGACTCCAGGGAGATGCCGGCGAGGTGGACGATCGCGTCGACCCCGCGGACCGCCGCGCGCAGCGCCTCGGCGTCCGCCAACTCCGCGGTGACGGCGTCCGGTTCGCCCTCGATCGGGAGCCGGTCGAAGAGCCGCAGCCGGTGGCCGTAGGGCGGCAGCAGCGCGCGCATCAGGGTGCCGACGCCGCCGGCGGCGCCGGTCAGCAGGACGGTGCGGGGTGCGGTCATGGGCGGTACTCCTCCGGCTGGGCGGCGGGGGCCGTGGGCACGATCCGGTTCAGATGGATGGACACGCTAGGGATGTCGATCCTGGCCGGTCAAGCCGCTTGACGCCGCGCCCAAATCGGCTTGTGCGGCGCGGTGTTGGCGTGGTGCGGGCACCCTTGACCCGTCCGGGACGGCTGCAATACCGTGACGCCGTTCAGAAATATGGACATCGGTCATGAACGTATATGAGCACGCCCCCGCGTACGCCAGGGAGACCCCGTGACCGCACACCCTCCCCCAGCCGCCGCTGGGAGCCGCCGCCCGCTCACCGACCGCCTCGACGGGCTGCTGTTCTTCCCCGTGACCGCCTACGACCCCGACGGCGCGCTGGACCTGGACGCCTTCCGGGCCCATGTGCGCGCCGGCGTCGCGGCCGGCGCGGGCGCCGTCTTCGCCTGCTGCGGCACCGGCGAGTTCCACGCGCTCGCCCCCGACGAGTACGCCGCCTGCGTCGCCGCCGCGGTGGACGAGGCGGCCGGCCGGCTCCCGGTGCTCGCCGGCACCGGCTACGGCACCGCGCTCGCCGCCCAGTTCGCGGGCCTGGCGCACGCCGCCGGAGCCGACGGGCTGCTGGCCATGCCGCCCTACCTCGTCCGGGCCGACCAGGCCGGCCTGCTCCGCCACTACGCCGCGCTCGCCGCCGCCACCCCGCTCCCGGTCATCGTCTACCAGCGCGACAACGCCGTCTTCGCCCCGGACACCGTCGCCGCCCTGGCCCGGACCCCCGGCATCATCGGCCTCAAGGACGGCCTGGGCGACCTGGACCTGCTCCAGCGCGTCATCAGCGCGGTCCGCACCGCCGCCCCGGACCGGCCGTTCCGCTACTTCAACGGCCTGCCCACCGCCGAGCTCACCGGCCCCGCCTACCGCGGCCTGGGCGTCCGCCTCTACTCCTCCGCCGTCTTCGCCTTCGCCCCCGAGATCGCGCTCGCCTTCCACCGGGCGCTGAACGACGGCGACGACGCCACCGTCGCCCGGCTGTTGGACGGCTTCTACCGGCCGCTGGTGGAGCTCCGCAACCAGGGCAGTGGATACGCCGTCTCGCTGGTCAAGGCGGGTGTGCGGCTGCGCGGCGGGCCGTCCGTCGGCGGGGTGCGGCCGCCGCTGTCCGACCCCGGGCCCGCGCACGTCGAGCAGTTGGCCCGCCTCCTCGACCGGGGGCTGGCACTGGTCGCGGCCGCGCCCGGGAGCGGCGCCTGATGCGGGCCGCCGCCTTCCTCTACCCCTGGGACGTGGTCGGCGATCCCGACGCCCCCGACCGGCTCGCCGAACTGGGTGTCCAGCAGGTCACGTTGGCCGCCGCCTACCACTCCACCCGCGCCCTCACCCCCCGCCACCCCCGCCACCGCATCGTCACCGCCCGGCACTCCGCGGTCCTCTACCCGCCCGACCCGGACCGCTGGGCCGGCCGCGCCCTGCGCCCCTACGCCCAGGACTGGGTCGCCGACCCGGATCCCTTCGGCACCGCCGCGCGGGCCCTGGCCGCAGCCGGCCTGGAGGTGCACAGCTGGGTGGTGCTGGCCCACAACTCCCGCCTGGGCGCGGACCATCCGGCCGCCGTCGTCCGCAACGCCCACGGCGACCGGTACCCGTGGGCGCCCTGCATCGCCCACCCCGAGGTGCGCGACTACCTCGTCCGCCTCGCCGCCGAGGCGGCCGCCCGGCCCGGCGCCCGCGGCACGGAGCTGGAGTCCTGCGGGTGGTACGGGCTGGCGCATCTGCACGGCCACGACAAGCTGGCCGGCGTCCGGCTGGGCGGTGCCGCGGAGTATCTGATGTCGGTCTGCTGCTGTCCGGTCTGCGAGGGCGGGTACGCCGAACTCGGCCTGGCGCGGGGCGAGGTGGCGGCCGCGGTGCGACGGGCGCTGGCGCCGGTGTGGGACGGCGCGGCGGCGCCGGACGGCGAGGGCCGGGCGGGGGAGTGGGCCGCCGTCGAGGAGCTGTTGGGCCAGGACCTCGCGGGCGCCGTGCGGGCCTGGCGGGACCGGGCGGCGGGGGAGCTGCGGGGCGCGGTGGTGGGCGCCGTGCGCGCCGCCGCACCGGACGGTTTCCGGGTGCTGCTGCACGCCGACCCCGCCCCGCACCGGTGCGGGCCCAACCCCGGGGTGGACCCGGCGGTGGTCTGGGCGTCCGCGGACGGGGTGGTGGTGCCCTGCACCGGCGGCGCCGCCGAACGGGCCGCGGTGCTGGGCCCGTTCGCCCGGCGCCCCGCGGGCGCGACGGTGGCCGCCAACCTCGGCGTGGTCGCCGGGATGGGCGGCAGCCCCGGCACGCTGGCCGCCGACGCGGCGCACGCCGCCGCGCTCGGCGCCGACGAACTGCGGCTCTACCACGCGGGGTTGGCCGGCGCGGCGGACCTGGCGGCGGTGCGCGGCGCGCTGCGGGCGCTGAACCGGTCGGTCGGCGGCCGCGCCCAGGGCAGCGGCGCGGACTCCGTCCCGCCCGCCTGACTTCCCGTCAGGTGGGCGAAGACCACGACGTTCCCCAGGTACTCCTGCCGCCGCCGGCTGAAACCGCCGCCGCAGGTGATCAGCCGGAGTTCGGGCCGGTGAGCCTCGCCGTAGACCCGCTCGTCGGGGAAGTGCCGGCCGTCGTAGACCTCCACCGCGTCGACGGTGAAGACGGCGGTGCGGCCGTCCGCGCGCAGGATCCGCACGGTGTGGCCCTTCTTCAGGGCGCCCAGGCGGTAGAAGACCGCGGGGCCGGCGCGGTTGTCGACGTGGCCGGCGATCAGCGCGGTCCCGGTGGCGCCCGGCGGGGTGCCCTCGGCGTACCAGCCCGCCAGGTTGCGCTCGCCCTCCGGCGGCGGGGCGAGGCTGCCGTCCGCGGCCAGCCCCAGGCGGGTCAGCGGGGCGTCGATGCGCAGCGAGGGGACCGCCACCCGCAGCGGCTCGGCCGCCGGGAGGGGCGGCGCGGCCGGGCGCGCGGTCGGGGCGGCGTCCGGCGTCCGGCCGGTGAACCCCTGGGCGGCGGGCGGCTGGGGCGGCGCGGTGTCCCGGCTGCCGTCGGCGATCAGCCAGGCCCCGGCGCCGCCGGCGAGCGCGATGACGACGGCCGCCAGCCCGCCGGCCAGCGCCGCCCGACGCGGCCGGGCCGCGCCCGCCCGGCCGCGCCGACCCGGCCGCCCGCCGCCGGGGGACGGCGGCGGGGGACCGGGCGCAGCGGGGCGCTTGGGGGGCACGGCCGGTCGGGAGCGGGGCCTGCGTCAGTACCGGCCGCCGGTCCGGCGGCGGACCAGCCAGACGGCGCCGGCGGCCGCGACCAGCGCCACCCCGGCGCCCGCCGCGATCTCGGTGGTGCTGACGCCGTCCTCGCTGGTGGAGCCCTCACCGGTCTTCATCTTGCCCTTGGGCGGCATGGTGGCACCGGCGCCACCATGCCCGGCCGGCGGGTGCTCCTTGCCCGGCGTCTTCGGGCCGGACTTCTCCTTGGCGGGCATGCTCGGGCTTCCGCTGGGGTGCGCCATGCCGCTGGGGCTCATGCTGGGGTCGGCGGACGCGTCGCCGATCTTGACGGTGCCGGTGATCTGCTTGCCGTCGGCGCACTTCCCGCCGACCCCGTAAGTGCCGGGCTTGGTACCGGGTTTGACCGTGACCTTCCCTTCCAGGGAGTTCTTGGCGGTGCCCGGGGCGAAGGTGACCGTGCCGCCCCCCAGGGCGGCGGCGTCCACGCTCGCCGAGCGGCTGGCCCCGCATCCCGTGGTGGAGAGGGAGACCACCGAGCCGGCCGCGGCCGTGCCCGGGGAGACCTCGATGGTGCCGAAGTCGCCGGCGTACGCGGCGGTGGTGGCCAGGCCGAGCGTGGCGGCGGACAGCGCGGCGCCGGTGAACAGTCGGGTGGAACGCATGGGAACGACCTCCGCGAAGCGCGGACGTGACACAGGGTGCGCCACTGGGGAAGTCGATGAGTTCCGCGCCTCCTCCCACGAGATAAGCCCTCGGGGGCCGGTCGGTCCTGTTGGCCTACGGTGAACGGGTGAGCGAGTCCGCCCGGTGGCCGTCGGCGCCGCCGGGACGGCTCACAGCCGGCGGGTGGCCAGCGTCAGCCGGTCCCGGGCGTCGAACAGTGCGTCCTTGATGGTCTGTTCGTGGGCGGGGGTCAGCCGGGCGACCGGCACCGAGCAGCTGATCGCGTCCCGGGCCGGGGTGCGGTAGGGGATGGCCACGCCGAAGCAGCGCAGGCCGAGGGTGTTCTCCTCGCGGTCCACCGCGAAGCCCTGCTCGCGGACCGCGTGCAGCTCCTCGATCAGCTGCTCGCGGTCGGTGCGGGTGTGCTCGGTCAGCGCGGGCAGGGTGGGCGGCAGCATCGCCCGTACCTGGTCGTCGGTGTGGGTGGCCAGCAGCGCCTTGCCCAGCGACGTGGAGTGCGCGGGCAGCCGGCGGCCGACCCGGGTGAACGGGCGCAGGTAGTGCTGCGACTGGCGGGTGGCGAGGTAGACCACGTTGACCCCGTCGAGCCGGGCGAGGTGGATGGTCTCGGTGGTGTCGTCGGAGAGCCGGTCCAGGGTGGGGCGGGCGGCGGCCACCACCTCGTCGCCGTCGATGTACGAGGTGCCGACCAGCAGGGCGCGGACGCCGATGCCGTAGCGGGTGCCGGTGGCGTCGGTCTCCACCCAGCCGAGGTCGACCAGGGTGCGCAGCAGCATGTAGAGGCTGGACTTGGGGTAGCCGACGGCCTCTTGGACGGAGGCGAGGCTGTGCATGCCGGGGCGGCCCGCGAAGAACTCCAGCAACTCCACCGTGCGCACCGCGGACTTGACCTGTGCTCCTCCGGTCTCGGCAACTGTCATCGCCCTTGACCCCTCAGTTCGGACGGCCATAGAGTCCCAGAGATTCATCATCTGGGACATCGTTCAGCATATAGAACGCCGTCCCGTGTGCGGCAAGGTTTCGCGCGGCCCGAACTCGCCCGGAAGGAACGCACGGTGACAGCTGAGGCAGCACCGGAGGCAGCACCAGTCTGGAGCGTCGACCCCCGAACCGGGAAGCGCCGGGAGCGGGTTGGGGCGGAGGCCACCGCCGACGCGGTGGACGCCGCGGTCCGCGCCGCGCACGCCGCCCGCGGCCCGCTCGCCGACCGCGGCCGACGGGCCGCCCTGCTGCGCCGCGCCGCCGCCCTCCTGGAGGCCGACGCCGACGGCGTCGTGGCCACCGCCGACGCCGAGACCGCGCTCGGCGCGCCCCGCCTCACCGGCGAACTCGCCCGCACCGCCTACCAGTTGCGCAGCTTCGCGGACCTCGTCGACGAGGGCGCCTTCCTCGACGTCCGGATCGACCACCCGGCCCCGGACCTCACCCCGCCCCGCCCCGACCTGCGCCGCTACAAGATCCCGCTGGGCGTGGTCGCGGTCTACGCCGCCAGCAACTTCCCGCTCGCCTTCTCCGTCCCCGGCGGCGACACCGCCAGCGCCCTCGCGGCCGGCTGCCCGGTCGTCGTCAAGGCGCACCCGGACCACCCGGCCACCTCCGAGCGGTGCGCCGCGCTGCTGCGCCGGGCCGCCACCGACACCGGTCTGCCGGCGGACACCGTGCGCCTGGTGCACGGCTTCCAGGCCGGCCTGGACCTGGTCCGCCATCCGCTGGTCGCCGCCGCCGGCTTCACCGGCTCGGTCCGCGGGGGCCGGGCCCTGCACGACGCGGCCGCGGCCCGCCCGCGCCCCATCCCGTTCCACGGTGAACTGGGCAGCCTCAACCCCGTGGTGGTCACCGGGGCCGCGGCCGCCGAGCGGGCCGAGGAGATCGGCGCCGGGCTGGCCGGCTCGATGACCCTGGGCACCGGCCAGTTCTGCGTCAAGCCGGGACTGGTCCTGCTGCCCGGGGGCCCGGCCGGCGACCGGCTGCTGGCGGCCCTCACCGCCGCCGCCGGCGCCACCGGGCCGGGCGTGATGCTCGACCGCCGGATGCGCGACGCCTTCCTCGCCGGCGTCCGCGAGCGCGCCCAACTCCCCGGCGTGCAGGCGGCGTTGGCGCCCGTCCCGGAGGGGGACGGGTCCACCGTCGACGCGGCCGTGCTCACCGTCCCCGCCGACCGGCTCACCGCCGACGGGCCGCACGACCTGCTCCTGGAGGAGTGCTTCGGCCCGGTCACCGTCGTGGTCCGCTGCGCCGACGAGGACGAGGCCGGCGCGGTGCTCGCCCGGGTACCCGGCAGCCTCTCCGCCACCCTCCAACTCGCCGACGCGGAGAGCGCCGGCACCGACCCCGAGGGCCGCGGCGCCCGGCTGCTCGCGGCGGTCACCCCGCTCGCCGGCCGGGTCGTGGTCAACGGCTGGCCCACCGGCGTCGCGGTCGCCCCCGCCCAGCACCACGGCGGCCCCTACCCGGCCACCACCTCCACCGCCACCTCCGTCGGCGCCACCGCCGTCGAGCGCTGGCTGCGCCCGGTCGCCTACCAGGACACCCCGCCCGCCCTGCTCCCGCCCGAACTGCTGGAGGAGAACCCGCTGCGACTGCCGCGCCGCGTCGACGACCGGCCCGAGCACCCGGGCGACGACCGCCCCGGCGGCCGCGTGGCAGGGGCACGGACCGGCCGATGACCCCCACCGCCCCGCAGGTCCGCCCCGCCACCGCCGCCGACCTGGAGCCGATCGCCGCCCTGCACACCGCCGCCCGCGCCGCCTACGTCCGCGGCCGGGTGCCGGACGCGCCGTTCGACGCCCCCGCCGAGCACGCCCGTTGGCGCGAGGTCTGGTCCCGCGTGCTGCACCGCGAGGACAGTCCGACCCTCTGCGCGGTCCGCCGCGACCGCGTCGTCGGCGCCGCCTCCTACGTCCCCGACGCCGCACCGGTGCGCCGGGACCCCCGACGCACCGGCCCCGCCACCGTCACCCTCCACCAACTGCACGTCGACCCGGCCCACTGGGGCACCGGCGTGGGCCGCGCCCTGCACGCGGCCTGCCTGCACGCCTGGCGCGCCGCCGGCTTCTCCCGGGCCGCCCTCGACGTGCTCTGGCACAACCACCGCGCCCGCGCCTTCTACACCCGCCTCGGCTGGCGCCCCGACCCCGACCGCCGCCCCGCCCCCGACGCCAGCCACCTCTCGCTCACCCTGCCGCTGGTCCCGCCGCCCCGCCGGGCTCCCGCCGGGCCATGATCTGCAACCGCTCGGCGGACCGGCCGCCCATCGTCGGCGCGGTGCCCCGCAGCTCCCGCAGCACCGCGAAGCCCGCCGCCCGCAGCAACTCCCGCAGCCACTGCGGCGGATGGTGCCGGAACACCCCGCCGTCGTCGGTGTCGAAGACCCCGTAGGTCCCGTACCGCTGCGCGCACCGCCGGTACTGCGCGCGGTGGAACGGGTCGTCCTGCACCGGCACGTCGCTGAGGTACAGCACCCCGCCCGGACGCACCAGCCGCGCCAGCTCCCCGACGATGGCCCGCTGCCCGTCGTCGTCCGGCACGCAGGTCAGCACCGTGAACAGCAGCGCCGCGTCGAAGCTGCGGTCACCGAACGGCAGCGGCAACCCGGCCCAGCGCAGCAGCGCCAGCTCCGGATGCTCCCGCCGCCCCCGCGCCACCAGCGCCGCGGACCGGTCCACCCCGCGCACCGCGCGGTACCCGAGCCCGGCCAGCTCCGCGGTCAGCCGCCCGTAGCCGCAGCCGAAGTCCAGCACCCGCGCGCTGCGCGGCACGAACTCGGCCAGCAGCCTCGCGTCCAGCGGGTGCGTGAAGGTCTTGGCGGCCCCGGTCGTCTCCCAGAAACCGTCGGTGTGGTGGGGTGATGGCATGCCCATATCGGGACGGTACCGCTGGAACCGGGCGCACCCCGGCCCGGCAGTCCGGGCCGGCCGGAATAACGCCGCCCACCCCGCTGTTGCACCCGTCCGTACCCCCGGCCGGCCCCGGTCGGGACGTTCCCGAGGAAAGCAAGCAAGACCCATGCGCGTCGAAATCTGGTCGGACATCGCCTGCCCCTGGTGCTACATCGGCAAGGCCCGCTTCGAGGCCGGCCTGGCGGCGTTCGCCCACCGGGCGGACGTCGAGGTGGTGCACCGCTCCTTCGAGCTGGACCCGGCCGCGCCGCCGGCCACCGACGTCCCGGTCCTCGACATGCTCGCCACGAAGTACGGCGTCAGCCGCGCCCAGGCGGAGGCGATGGAGGCCCGGGTCGCCGAGGCGGCCGCCGGCGAGGGGCTCGGGTACCGGTCCGACCGGATCCACGGCAACACCTTCGACCTGCACCGCCTGCTCCACCTGGCCAAGGCGCACGGCGTCCAGGACGCCCTGCTCACCGCGCTCTACCGCGCCAACTTCGCCGAGGCCCGCCACCTCGCCGACCCGGCCGTCCTGACCGACCTCGCCGAGGCGGCCGGGCTGCCGTCCGAGGAGGTCGCGCGGGTGCTGGCCGACTCCGAGGCGTACGCCGAGGACGTCCGCGCCGACGAGCGGGCCGCCGCCGAGCTCGGCGCCACCGGCGTCCCCTTCTTCGTGATCGACCGCCGCTACGGCGTCTCCGGCGCCCAGCCCGTCGACGTCTTCCGGCAGGCCCTGGAGCGCGCCCACGCCGACGGCGCCGTCCAGGTTCTGGCCGCCGACGACGCGGACACCTGCGGCGACGACGGCTGCGCGGTCCCGCAGGGCTGAACGAGCCCGAACCGGCCAGGGTCGGCCCGGCAGCCGGATGTCCCGTGGACGCCGGGCCGATCACCGAGCAGAGTGGGGCCCATGCAGCGACATGTGGCACTGGGCGAGGGCGAGTTCGCGCCCGGGACGGTCTATCTGAACTCGGCGTCCAGCGGGCTGCTGCCCGCCCGGAGCGCCGCCGCGATCCGCGCCGCGCTGACCGAGTCGGCCTCGCACGGGACGATGGGGCGCGACTACTTCGGGCCGGCGGCCCGGGCGCGGGCGGCCTTCGCCCGGCTGATGGGGGTGCCCGAGGAGCGGGTGGCGCTGGGGAGTTCGGTCGCGGTGCAGTCCGCGTTCGTCGCCGCCTCGCTGCCCGAGGGCGCCGAAGTGCTGGTCGCCGAGGGGGACTTCAGCTCGTTGGTGAACCCGTTGGCGGCGCGGTCCGGCTGCACGGTGCGGATGGTGCCGCGGGAGGCGCTGGTCGACGCGGTGCGGCCGGGGACGGCGCTGGTAGCGGTGAGCGCGGTGCACGCCCTCGACGGCCGGCTGGCCGATCTGGCCGCGGTGCGGGAGGCCGCCCGGGCGCACGGGGCGCGGACCTACCTCGACATCACCCAGGCCGCGGGCTGGCTGCCGCTGCCGCTCGCCGACTTCGACTACGTGGTGTGCGGGGCGTTCAAGTGGTTGCTGTGCCCGCGCGGGACGACGTTCATGGTCTTCGGCGGGGAGCGCGGGGAGCTCGGCGGCCCGGGCTGGCCGGTGCCGGTGCACGCGGGATGGGCCGCCGGGGAGGACCCGGGGGAGTCCAACTACGGGGTGGTCGACCGGCCCGCGGCCACCGCCCGCCGCTACGACGAGCCGCACGCCCACTACTCCTACGTCGCCGCGGAGCACTCCCTCGGACTGCTCGCCGAGATCGGCGTGCCGACCGTGCACGCCCACAACCTCGCGCTGGCCGAGCAGTACCGAGCCGGCCTGAGGGCGGCCGGGTACGTCCCCGAGTCCGCGCCCGGGTCGGCGATCGTCTCCACCCCGGGACTGGCCGACGCCGAACCGCGGCTGGCCCGGGCCGGGGTGCGGGTCTCGGTCCGCGGCGGGCTGCTGCGGGCCGCGTTCCACCTCTACAACTCGACCGACGACGTGGCGCGGGCGCTGGAGCTGCTGACGGAGTGACGGCGCGGCGGGCGCGAACTCCGGCTCCGGGCGGTGCCGTGGCGTTTCCGCAGGCCATGCGGACTCGACTACCCGACCCTGGTGGTCAACTGACGTAGCGTCAGGTCGGGGTGTGGCCCGTCCGGCACGGAAGAGCGCGGCGGCCGCCGCACCGCACCACCAGGGGTGCGGCCCGGCGGCCGCGGGACGTCATGCGCCGACCGGCGCGGGCGCTAGCGCACCGGCGTGAAGTCCCGCGCCCCGATGAACTCCGGGCGCCGGACCGGGGCCGCGAACGGCTCCACCGCGGCGTTCTCCACGCTGTTGAAGACGATGAAGACGTTGCTGCGCGGGTACGGCGTGATGTTGTCGCCGGAGCCGTGCATGGCGTTGCAGTCGAACCAGGTCGCCGAGCCGGCCCTGCCGGTGAACAGGCGGATGCCGTACTCGTCCGCCAGCTTCGTCAGCGCCTCGTCGGACGGCGTGCCGGCGTCCTGCATCTGCAGCGACTTCTTGTAGTTGTCCTTCGGGGTGGCACCCTCGCACCCGATGAAGGAGCGGTGCGACCCGGGCATGATCATCAGGCCGCCGTTGGTGTCGTAGTTCTCGGTCAGCGCGATCGAGACCGACACCGTACGCATGTGGGGCAGCCCGTCCTCCGCGTGCCAGGTCTCGAAGTCCGAGTGCCAGTAGAAGCCGGAGGCACCGAAACCGGGCTTGACGTTGATCCGCGACTGGTGGACGTAGACGTCCGAGCCGAGGAGCTGCCGGGCCCGGCCGACCACGCGCGGATCGGCGACCAGCTTCGCGAACACCTCGCTGATCCGGTGCACTTCGAAGACCGAGCGGACGTCCTGCGACGTCGGTTCGACGATCGAGCGCGGATCGGCCCGGGTCACCGGGTCGTGCACCAGCCGGTCCAACTCGGCCCGGTAGACCGCGACCTCGTCCGGGGCGAGCAGCTCCGGGATGGCGAAGAACCCGTCCCGGTCGAAGTCGCCCAGTTCGGACGCGGCGAAGGGTCCCTCCGCGCCGGGCTGCGACCACACCACCGGGTCCCGCCGCGGGGTGATGACCTCCAAGGTCCCACGGGTCGGGTACAGGTCGGCGGTGCGCTCGGGTGCGGTGGTCATGGTGGTGCCTTCCTCTCCTCTCGTACGGAATGTCTGGCGGCTCGCGGTGACGCGCGGCGGTTCGACCGCCCTACCTCAACCGGCCTCGGGCTCGGGCTCGGTGAGCAGCGGGTAGACGCCGTTCTCGTCGTGGTCCTCGCGGCCGGTGACCGGCGGGTTGAAGACGCACAGGCAGCGGAAGTCCTCCTTGATCCGCATGGTGTGCTTCTCGTGCCCGTTCAGCAGGTACATCACGCCGGGCGTGATGAGGTGCTTCTCGCCGGTCTCGTCGTTGGTCAGCTCGGCCACGCCCTCGACGCAGACCACGGCCTCGATGTGGTTGGCGTACCACATGGAGGTCTCGGTGCCGGCGTAGAGGATCGTCTCGTGGAGCGAGAAGCCGACCCGCTCCTTGGCCAGCACGATGCGCTTGCTCTCCCACGTGCCGGTCTTGGCCTTGACGTGCCGGTCGGTGCCTTCGATGTCCTTGAACGAGCGGACGATCATGGTGTCTTGAGTGCCTTTCTGTGGAACGGTGAGGACGTCGGACGCGGGAGCGTCAGGCGCAGTCACGGACCGCGCGGGCGAGGGTCCGCAGCCCCTCGTCCAGCTCCTCGGGGGTGGTCGTCAGCGCCGGCAGCAGTTTGACGACCTCGCTCTGCGGGCCGGAGGTCTCGATCAGCAGACCCAGCTCGAAGGCGCGCTTGGCGATCTTGTTGGCGAGGTCCTTGTCGACGGTCTCCATACCCCACACCAGACCGCGGCCGCGGTACTCGACGAAGACGTCCGGGTGCTCGTCGACGATGGCCTTCAGGTGCGACTCGACCAGCTCGCCGCGGGCCAGGGTCTGCTTCTCCATCTGGCCGTCGGCCCAGTACGTGTCCAGGGTGGCGGCGGCGGTGACGAAGGCCGGGTTGTTGCCGCGGAAGGTGCCGTTGTGCTCGCCCGGCTCCCAGATGTCCAACTCCGGCTTGAACAGGGTGAGCGCCATCGGCAGCCCGTACCCGCTGATGGACTTGGAGACGGTGACGATGTCCGGCACGATGCCCGCCTCCTCGAAGGAGAAGAAGGCGCCCGTGCGCCCGCAGCCCATCTGGATGTCGTCGACGATCAGCAGCATGTCCTGGCGCTCGCACAGCGCGGCCAGCTCCCGCAGCCAGTCGGCGCGGGCGACGTTGATGCCGCCCTCACCCTGGACGGTCTCGACGATGACCGCCGCGGGCTTGTTCAGGCCGGAGCCCTGGTCCTCCAACAGCCGCTCGAACCACAGGAAGTCCGGGACCTGGCCGTCGAGGTAGTTGTCGAACGGCATCGGGGTGCCGTGCACCAGCGGGATGCCGGCGCCGGCCCGCTTCATCGAGTTGCCGGTCACCGCGAGCGCGCCCAGCGACATGCCGTGGAAGGCGTTGGTGAAGGAGACGATCGACTCCCGGCCCTTGACCTTGCGGGCCAACTTCAGCGCGGCCTCAACGGAGTTGGCGCCCGTCGGGCCCGGGAACATGACCTTGTAGGGCAGGTCGCGCGGGCGCAGGATGATGTTCTGGAACGACTCCAGGAACGCCCGCTTGGCCGTGGTGGACATGTCCAGGCCGTGGGTGATGCCGTCCCGTTCGATGTAGTCGATCAGGGCGCGTTTGAGCACCGGGTTGTTGTGCCCGTAGTTGAGCGAGCCGGCGCCGGCGAAGAAGTCCAGGTAGGTGTGGCCGTCCTCGTCGGTCAGGTGGCTGCCCTGCGCGCGGTCGAAGATGGTGGGCCAGCCACGGCAGTAGCTGCGCACCTCCGACTCGACGGTCTCGAAGACGCTCAGATCGGGCTGGGTGATGGTCACAACATGCTCCAGGGAGATGAGTGCGGGAGGAGAGAAGTCTGGGGGTGGGGCGCCGCGCGCGCGGCCCGGCTCAGTGGCCGGTGCCGGGCGGCACCTCGAACGGGCCGATGCGGTGCAGGACCTCCGGCTCATGCCCCTGGTCGGGGAAGAGCGCCGCGTCGAAGAGCGCCTCGCGCCTGACCGGCACTGCGTGCCGCTCGGCGAAGGACGCGAACAGCCGGTTGGAGGCCGCGTTGTCAGGCGTGATGGTCGTCTCCACGCGCCGAACGCCCATGTCATCGATGGCACGGGTGGTCAGCCCGTCCAACAGGGCGGCGGCCAGGCCGCGTCCACGATGCGCCGCGTCGACGGCCACCTGCCAGACGACGAGGGTGTCGGGGCGGTCAGGGCGCAGGTAGCCGGTGATGAACGCGGCCGGCTCACCCTCCGCGTCGCGGGCGACGACGGAGGTGGCGGCGAAGTCGCGGCACCACAGGAGGTAGCTGTAGGAGGAGTTCAGGTCCAGCGCCTTCGAGTCGCGGGCGATCCGCCAGATCGCGGACCCGTCCTCCACCCGGGGGGAGTCGAGCTTGAAGCCCTCCGGTATTTCTGCGATTTCGCTTCGGGCACCTGCATGGGCTGCTTGTGCGGCGGTCATGCAATTGAATTTACCCAGGCGAAAAGCAAATTGCATCGCGGGTCCGGGTTACGCGAGAAGCGGTTTTGTGTTATCACGCGGGGGCGCGCGAGCGCGCGACTCGGCCGCAAGATGTCACGATTCGTCACGGACATTTGGAGCGAAACGGGCACGGTGTGTAGTCGGTCACAGGTCAATAACGCTCGCCTGAAGTGCCTGAATAATGAGACTTGACGCTAGCGAAATCTTGGCGTTTGAGGTGCGGGAAAGCGGGCATACGAATACGGGAAGCTGTGCTTCTTGAGAATTGGGAATTTGCCGGCGGAAGGTTCCGCGGGCAGTTCATGAAAAGCTGCTCGGGAAGGCGCCACAGGGCCTGCGTCCCGGCAAGACACAAGCGTCGTTAACGCGACCCGTCGGATACCGCGGGGTTTTCGAAAAGCGTTCGCGGGGGCATGCGCGGGGGTACTTCGGCGCACCGTGGCCGTTGCCTGTGCCGCGCGCATACAGTGCGGGCATGACGTCCATGAACGAGGGTGCGGTGCTGCACCTCAAGGGGAGGGTCCTCGTCGGCCCGCACGACGTCCGCGACGAGCTGTGGGTGGTCGACGGCCGCGTCACCTTCGAGCGGCCCGCCCTGGCACGCGATGCCAGGACGGTGACCGGCTGGGTGCTGCCGGGCCTGGTCGACGCCCACTGCCACGTCGGGTTGGACGCGCACGGGCCGGTGGACGACGCCACCAGCGAGAAGCAGGCGCTCACCGACCGTGACGCCGGCACTCTCCTCATCCGGGACGCCGGGTCGCCCTCGGACACCCGCTGGGTCGACGACCGCGCCGACCTGCCGCGGATCATCCGCGCCGGCCGGCACATCGCCCGCACCCGGCGCTACATCCGCAACTACGCGCACGAGATCGAGCCGGACGACCTGGTCGCCTACGTCGCCCGGGAGGCCCGGCGCGGCGACGGCTGGGTCAAGCTGGTCGGCGACTGGATCGACCGCTCGGTGGGCGACCTGGCCGCGTGCTGGCCGCCCGGCGAGGTGGCCGCCGCCATCGCCGAGGCGCACCGGCTCGGCGCCCGGGTCACCGCGCACTGCTTCGCCGAGGAGTCCCTCGCCCCGCTGGTCGAGGCCGGCATCGACTGCATCGAGCACGCCACCGGGCTGACCGAGGACACCATCCCGCTCTTCGCCGAGCGCCAGGTCGCCATCGTCCCCACGCTGGTCAACATCGCGACCTTCCCGGACCTCGCGGCCGGCGGCGAGGCGAAGTTCCCCCGCTGGGCCGACCACATGCGCCGACTGCACGCCCGCCGCTACGACACCGTGCGGGCCGCCTACGACGCCGGCGTCCCGATCTACGCCGGCACCGACGCCGGCGGCTCGCTGCCGCACGGCCTGGTCGCCGACGAGGTCGCGGAGCTGATGAAGGCCGGACTGCCGGTCGAGGCCGCGCTCTCCGCGACGACCTGGGGCGCCCGGGAGTGGCTCGGCCGCCCGGGGCTCACCGAGGGCGTCCCCGCGGACCTGGTCGTCTACGAGGCCGACCCGCGGGCCGACGTCCGGGTGCTGACGGCGCCGCGCCTGGTGGTGCTGCGCGGTCGGGTCGTCGGCTGACGGGCGCCGGTCAGGCGTCCGCCCGCGGCGCGTCCGCCGCGGCCCGTTCCGTCGCGTCGGCCCGCAGCAGGGCCTCCACCAGGCCGGGGAAGCGTGCTTCGAGGTCGGCGCGGCGCAGCGAGAGGTAGCGCTCGCGGCCGACCCGGCGGGTGTGGGTCCAGCCCGCCGTCCGCAGGATCCGGAAGTGGTAGGAGCCGGTGGCCCGGCTGACCGGCAGCTCGATGTCCCCGCAGCCCGCCTCGCCCTGGGTGGCCAGCCGGTGCACGATCCCCCGCCGCAGCGGGTCGCTGAACGCCTGGAGCAGGTCCCCGAGGCGGATCCGCGCGGCCTCCGGCTGATCGGGGTCGGCCGGTGCGGAGAGGGCGCTGGGGTCCGCGGCGGCGGGGGCGGCCGGGTCCGTACGTGACATTGTTCGAGAACTCTCTAAGCGAGTGATACGGTCGGTGATCGTCAATGCGTTGACGATTCTCTAATTATTCACGGACGGTGCCCGCGCCGGCGCTCACCGGTGCCCGTGCACCGCCGTGCCGACGCACCCGCGAGGCCCGCCGATGACCACCGCCCACCCGGCACCCGTTCCCGCACCCGCCCCGGACCCGTCCGCCGACGGCCCGCTGCGCACGCTCTTCTGCATCGGCGTGACGCAGGACTTCTTCGCCGCCGACGACGCCGTGCGCGCCGCCGTCGCCGCCGCCCTCGGGCCCGCCTTCGACCGGCTCGGCGAGCGCTTCGGCGTCCGGGTCCTCGGCACCCTGGACGACGACCAGTTGATGGTCGGCGCCGCCGCCGCCGCGCCCTGGACCTCCTACATCCTGGCCGACGTCCCCGACCTGGCCACCGCCTCCCGGGTCTGCGGCCTGGTCCGCGACACCCCGGTCGGCGACGGGCGGCTCTTCCGCTACCTGCGCATCGAGGCCCGGGTCGGCCGTCCGCTGTTCTTCGGAACGGTCTGAGGGGAACCGCCGTGCTCGACACCGGACTTGCCGGCCGCACCGCCCTGATCACCGGCAGCGCCCAGGGTCTCGGCGCCGCCCTGGTCCGCGCCTGCCACGCCGAGGGCGCCCAGGTCGCCGCCCTGGACATCGACGACGGGGCGAACCGCTCCCTCGCCGCGGAGGTCGACCCCGACGGGGAGCGGATCCGCACCCTCCGCGTCGATCTGCGCGACCCGGACGCGATCGCCGCCGCCTACGACGAGGTCCGCGCCTGGCGACCCGTCGACGTGCTGATCAACAACGCCGCCCGGCCGCTCGCCCGGACGCTGTGGGAGATCACCGCCGAGGAGTGGGACGAGGTCTTCGCGGTCAACCTCCGCGCGG
Organism: Streptomyces sp. NPDC090442; assembly: GCF_044769405.1. Taxonomy (NCBI): domain Bacteria; kingdom Bacillati; phylum Actinomycetota; class Actinomycetes; order Kitasatosporales; family Streptomycetaceae; genus Streptomyces; species Streptomyces sp. NPDC090442. The sequence continues at coordinate 18,591 of NZ_JBIVXW010000075.1, read as the reverse complement.
TCTTCCTGCTGACCCGCGCGGTCGCCGCCGACATGCGCGACCGCGGCTACGGACGGATCGTCAACGTGGCCTCGGTCGCCGGCCAGACGCCCCGGCCCACCGGCGCCGCCTACGGCACCAGCAAGGCCGGGCTGATCGCGCTCACCCGGGTCTTCGCCGCCGAACTCGCCGCGCACGGCGTCACGGTGAACGCGGTCGCCCCGGCCATGATCGACACCCCGATGGTCCGCTCGATCGGCCCGGGGGCGCTCGCCGACCTCACCGCCCAGGTGCCGATGGGCCGGATCGCCACCCCGGAGGAGGTCGCCCGGGTCGCCGTCTTCCTGGCCTCGCGGCAGACCTTCGTCACCGGGGCCACCTACGACGTCAACGGTGGCGTGCTGATGCGCTGAGCCAACGGCCGCCGTGGGGTGGCACGTTGCGGCCGGGGCGCGTGGTGCCTGTCGTGAGGGAGGAGGCGGCGGGGCGGGGGCGGCGGAAGGAAGGGAATCGAATAGGGAAACGGAAACCACCCTTTGGGGTGAACTGACCTCGCGTGGCTGACCGTTCACCCTCAGTGCGTACACGATGTGCGGGACGAGGCCGTCGGCCCGCGCGATGTCCCCCATTGGCGCGGCCGGCGGCGCCATCTCTCCTGTGGGGGTTCCACACACGTGTCCACCAGTTCCGCCAGCGCCACCAGACGGATCGGCGCCACCCTGGTCGCCGCCGTCCTGACGGCCGGTCCCGCCGTCGTCCTCGCCGCCGCGCCGGCCGCCTACGCCGCCGACAACGACGGCCGCACCCATGGCACTTCGGGCGCCGTGGTGCTGCGCACCGCCCTGGACGTCGGGCTGCTCGACAAGACCCTGGACGTCCCCGTCCGGGCCGAGCTCAACGAGGTCCACGCTCCGGCCTCGGCCGACAAGACCGCGCTCACCGTCCGCCTGGACGGCATCGACGGCGGCCGCCCGGTCAGCCTGCTGCGGGCCGACGTCGCCACCGCCCGCGCCACCGCCGACGGGCGGACCGCCGAGGGCTACGCCCACCTCGTCCGGGCCAGGGTCCAGCTGCCCGGCCTCCCGGCCACCCCGCTGGCCGAGGTCCAGCAGGTCACCGCCCGGGCGGTCTGCGCCGCCGGGCAGCACCCGCGGGCCGAGGCCCAACTCCTTGGCGACGTGGTGGTGTTGGGCAAGCGCGTCGCGCTGCGCGCCGGCGGCGCCACCGAGGTCAAGGTGCCGGGGGTCGGTGAGGTCCGGCTCGACCTCTCGCAGAAGAGCACCACCTCGACGAGCGCCGCCGCGACCGCGCTGCAACTGAAGGTCTCCGTCAACCCGTTGAAGCTCAACGTCGCGGAGGTCCACGGCCAGGTCACCCTCGCCCAGGCCACCTGCACCGCCCCGCACGGCACCCCCGACAAACCGGGGCAGCCCGGGCGCCCGCACCAGCCCGGCACCGGCGGCGACACCGCCGGAGGGACCGGCGGGCACACCGGCGGCACCCAGGTGAACTCCACTACCGGCGGCGCCCGTTCGGCCACCGAGCAGCACCTCGCCGAGACCGGCAGCAGCTCCGCCACTCCGTACCTCGCGGGCGGTGCCGCCCTGCTGGTCGCCGGCGGCGCCGGGGCGCTCGGCTACGTCCGCCACCGCCGGAACGCCACGCCGGGCGGGCGCGGCTGAGCGATCCCGCCAGATCCCGTACCCGCCAACGGTGCCGTGGGGGCGCCGCACGCGAGTACGGCCGGTGCGCCGCGTGGGCCCGCGCGGCGCACCCCGCCCCTCGCCGGGGCCGCCGGGGCGTGGCCCGGCCGACCGCCCCGGCGAGGGGACCGCGCTACACGGGCGCCGCCCCGAGCACCTCCGTCAGGACGGCCACGAACCGGTCGGTGGTCGCCCGGTCCCGGACCGCCAACCGGAGCCAGTCCGGGCCCAGTCCGGGGAAGGTGTCGCCGCGGCGGACCGCGAAACCGCGGGCCCGCAGCCCGGCCCGCACCGCCGCCGCGCCGGGCAGCCGCACCAGCACGAACGGCCCCGCCGCCGGCCCGACCACCGCCACCCCCGGCAACCGGCCCAGCCGCGCCAGCAGATGGGCCCGGTCCGTGCCGATCCGCTCGGCCGCCGCGGCCGCCTCGGCCAGCGCGCCTGGCTCGCAGCACGCCTCGGCGGCGGCCAGCGCCGGCGAGGAGACCGGCCACAGCGGCTGCGCCCGCGCCAACTCCCCGACGGTCGCCGCGTCCGCCAGCACATAGCCGACCCGCAGCCCCGCCAGCCCCCAGGTCTTGGTGAGGCTGCGCAGCACCACCAGCCCCGGCAGCTCGCCCACCCGCCCGGCCAGCGACTCCCGCTCCCCGGGCACCGCGTCCATGAACGCCTCGTCCACCACCAGCGTCCGCCCGGGCCGCGCCAACGAGGCCAGCCCGCCCGCCGGGTGCAGCACCGACGTGGGGTTGGTGGGGTTGCCGACCACGACCAGGTCCGCGTCGTCCGGGACCGCCGCCGGGTCCAGCCGGAAGCCGTCCCGCTCGGTCAGCAGGACCCGCCCGACCTCGTGCCCGGCGTCCCGCAGCGCCGCCTCCGGCTCGGTGAACTGCGGGTGCACCACCACCGGCCGGCGCGCCCGGACCGCCCGCGCCAGCAGCACGAACGCCTCCGCGGCGCCGGACGTCAGCAGCACCCGCTCGACCGGCAGTCCGTGCCGGTCCGCGACCGCCCGGCGCGCCGCCCGGCCGTCCGGATACCCGGCCAGCCCGTCCAGCGACGCGGCGATCCGCGCCTTGAGCCAGGCCGGGGGAGTGCCCGCGCGGACATTGACCGCCAGGTCCGTGAGGTCCGCGCCGCGCACCTCGGCGTCTCCGTGGTGCCGCAGGTCCACCTCCCCGGGCCCGGCGACGGCCTCGGGCGCGGAGAGCGCAGGGCCGGTCATCCCCGGCCCCCGGCGGTCACGACGGTCCCGGCCGACGGGCGGACGCCCCGGTCCGCCCGGTCGTCGAACGCCGCCTCGTCGGCCGCCGTCGCCCGATAGCGCGCCAGGACCACCTCGGCCAACTCCGGCGCCGCACCGATCGGTTCGGCGGAGACCACCTCGGCTCCCGGGTGCGCCGCCGCCCAGCCCTCGGTCTGCATCCGCAGCCGCTCCAGCAGGTCGCCGGCGAAGAAGAAGTACGGCAGGACGACGGTCCGGGCCGGCCCGACCCCGTCCGGCCCCGCGGCGGCCAGCACCCGGCACCGCTCCAGCCCGGCCGGCACGTCCGGCGCCGCCAGCGTGACGAACGCGGTCTCCACGCCCGCGAAGCCCCGGCCCTCCCACAACAGCCGGGCGGCCCGGGCCACTTCGGCGTTGGCGTACGGATCGGCGGCGCCGCGCCCGACCAGCAGCACCGTGGTGCCGGACCGGTCCTGCGGCCGCCGCGCGCCGCCGCCCAGCGCCTCGTCCAGCCGCCGCTCCAGCGCCGCCAACAGCCGCGGGTCGGGACCCAGTTCCGAGCCGCAGGCATAGCGCAGCCCGGGGTGGGCGGCGACCGCCCGCGCCACCGCGTCCGGCAGGCCCTCCGTCAGCGCCCCGGTGGGCGCCATCAGCAGCGGCACCACCACCAGGCGGGTGGCGCCCCGCGCGGCCAGTTCGTCGACCGCGCCGGACAGCGGCAGCGGCGACGCCGGGGCGCCGAAGAAGCCGCCGGCGACCGGCAGTTCGGGATGGCGCTCGGCGAGCCGTCGCACCAGCGCGCGCAGCGCGTCGGCCGCGCCCTCGTGCCGGGTGCCGTGACCGGCGATGAGCAGTGCGGGTCGGGAGGTCACAACGTCTCCTAGGGGCCGAGGGGGTCGCTGATCGGGTCGGAGGAGGGGACGACGATATCGACCGCCGCCGCGGGGGCATCGGCCGCGCCCGTCGTACCGGGGGTAAGCGACGCCGCGCCCCAACTGTCCGGGTCCGCGGGCGCGGCCAGCGCACAGGTCGCCGCGGCCGAGACCCGCTTGCCGACCACCAGCGCGGCCCCCGGCCCCGCCGCCAGCAGTGCCGCCGCCTCCGCGACGCTCGGCGTGCCGACCGCGGCCCGCACCACGCCCGACGGCGCCGGCACCCCGACCGCCGCCAGCGCCGCGGCCGGGAACGGCCACAGCGGCACCCCGAAGTGCCGCGCGGCGCCCAGCAGTCCGGGCTCGGCCGCCTTGCCGACCACCGTCGCCAGCCCGGCCAGCGCCGCCGGCCGCCGCCCGGCCGCCGCCAACGCCGCGCCGATCAGCTCCACCACCTCGGCCGCCGCCACGCCGCGCCGCGCCCCCACCCCCGCGACCACGACGGGGCCGGCCCCGCGCGCACCGGTCACCGCGCGGCGGTCCCGCGGCCGAACGCCACCGGACCGTGCCGCCCGGCCACCACGGCGGTGAGCCGCACCGGCCCCTCGATCAGCGGCGCGCCCGGCCAACGGACGCCCAGCGCCGCCCACTCGGCCCGCGCCGCCGCCGGATCCGGATGCGTCGCCGACAGCGACAGCAACGGCAGCACCGGCAGTCCGGCCCCGGACGGGTGCGGGGTGTCGCCCCAGTCCAACAGGAACGGCGCGAGGCCGCCGCCCGCCCCCGGCGGGGTCAACCGCCAGGCCAACTCGGTGCCGTCCGGCGTCCGACGGGACATCGCCACCGGGTCGCCGGGGTCGTAGCCGGCAGCCCGGGCCCGCGCCACCCGCCCGGCGATCCCGGTGACCCGCACCGCCCACGTCACCAGCCGTGGCCCGTCCAGCGCGTCGATGCCGAACCACCGCGGCCGCGCGGGCTCCGGTTGCGCCGGGTCCGGGCCGATGATCTCCAGGTACGCGCCGGAGCCCAGCCCCAGCAGGTGGTTGCGGGTGCCCCGCCCCGGGTGGCCGCCGCCCAACACGGGGCGGACGCCGGTCAGTTCGGCGACCTCCGCCACCGTGCGGTCCAGGTCCGGGGTGGCGTAGACGAGATGGTCGAGGGCCGGCGCGCCGGCCTCCCGGCCGGGGGCGTCCGCGCCGCTCACCGGACACCGCCCGCGGCCGGCACCGACGCCCGCGCCGCGCCCGCCACCAGCCGTCCCGCCAGCGCCGGTTCCGCCGCCCAGTGCACATGCAGATACGAGGCGTGCACCCCGCCCGCCACGAAGCCCTCCACGCCGCGCCGGGGGTGCGTCACCCCCCACGCCGGGGACGCGCCCGCGCCCGGCTCCAGCACCGTCCGGTGGAACTCGTGGCCGCGCACCCGGGTCCCGGCCGCCGCCAGCGCGTTGTCGGTCAGGGCCACCGCCTCCCGGTAGCCGAGCGTGAGCCGCCCGGTCATCCGGCCGTCGGCCGGCAGCACCCCGCACATCGGCCGCCCGTCCAACGAGCGGGAGAGGTACAGCAGTCCGGCGCACTCGGCCGAGACCGGCGCCCCCGACGCCGCCAGCTCCGCCACCGCCGACCGCAGCGGCGCGTTCGCCGACAGCTCCGGCGCGTACACCTCGGGGAAGCCGCCGCCGATCACCAACCCCCGGGTACCCGGCGGCAGTTGCTCGTCCCGCAGCGGGTCGAACGGCGCCACCTCGGCCCCCGCCGCGGTCAGCAGCTCCGCGTGCTCGGCGTACGAGAAGGTGAACGCGGGCCCGCCGGCCACGGCCACCACCGGCCGCCCGGACCCGGTGGCCCCGCCGGCGGCCGCCAGCGCCGCCGCCGGGTCCCACGGCCGGTCCGGCAGCTCCGGCACGCTCCGGGCCAGCGCCAGCAGCGCCTGAAGATCGCACCCCGCGCGCACCTGCGCGGCCAACTCCCGCACCGACTCGACCGCTTCGACCCGCCGCTCGGCGACCGGCACCAACCCCAGGTGACGGGAGGGCGTACCGGCCCGCTCGGTGCGGCGCAGCGCCCCGAGCACCGGCACCCCGGAGGACTCCATGGCGTCCCGCAGCAGCTCCTCGTGGCGGTCCGAACCGACCTTGTTGAGGATCACCCCGGCCAGCCGGACCTCCGGGTCCCACGACGCGAAGCCGTGCACCAGCGCCGCCACCGACCGGGACTGCGAGGAGGCGTCCACCACCAGCACCACCGGCGCCCGCAGCAGCTTCGCCACCTGCGCCGTGGACGACAGCTCGCCCCTCCCGGACGCCCCGTCGAACAGCCCCATCACGCCCTCGACCAGGGCCAGGTCGGCGCCCGCCGCCCCGTGCAGGAACAGCGGCGCGATCTGGCCCGGACCGCACAGGTAGGCGTCCAGATTGCGGCCGGGCCGGCCCGTGGCCAGCGCGTGATAGCCCGGATCGATGTAGTCGGGCCCCACCTTGTGCGGGGACACCACGAGACCGGCCTCGGCGAACGCCGCCATCAGACCGGTCGCCACCGTGGTCTTCCCGGCGCCGGACGACGGCGCCGCGATCACCAACCGGGGGACGCCACCACTCATCGCGTACTCACCATTCGATGCCCCGCTGGCCCTTCTGCCCCGCGTCCATCGGGTGCTTCACCTTCGTCATCTCCGTCACCAGGTCCGCGACGTCCAGCAGCGCCTGCGGCGCGCCCCGCCCGGTGATCACCACGTGCTGGGTCCCGGGCCGGTCGCGCAGCACCGACACCACCTCGTCGACATCCACCCAGCCCCACTTCAGCGGGTAGGCGAACTCGTCCAGCACCAGCAGCCGGTACGTCTCGGCCGCCAGGTCCCGCTTGACCTGCTCCCAACCCTCCCGGGCCGCCTCCTCGTTGCTGAACTGGGAGTCGCGCTGCACCCAGGACCAGCCCTCGCCCATCTTGTGCCAGGCGACGGTGCCGCCCTCCCCGGAGTCGCCGAGCACCTTCAGCGCCCGCTCCTCGCCGACCTTCCACTTCGCCGACTTCACGAACTGGAACACCCCGACCGGCCAGCCCTGGTTCCAGGCGCGCAGCGCCAGGCCGAACGCGGCGGTCGACTTGCCCTTGCCCTCGCCGGTGTGCACCAGCACCAGCGGACGGTTGCGGCGCTGGCGGGTGGTGAGCCCGTCCTCGGGTACGACGGACGGCTGTCCCTGCGGCATTACGCGGCCTTCCTGTTGTGACGATCCGGTCGTGCCCGGTCCGCGCCGGCGCTGCCGCCGCGGACGGGCCTGCCCTGCACGGTCCGTACGAGCGCGGAGACGCTGTCCGCGCGCAGTTCGTCGAGGGTGACGGCGGTCCCGCCCAGCTCCCGGGCCAACTCCCCGGCCAGCCCCAGCCGCACCGGCCCCGCCTCGCAGTCCACCACCACCGACGCGGTCCCCTCGGCGGCCAACAGCCCCGCCGCCCGGTGGGCCCGCCCCAGGGGCTCCGGCCCCCCGGTCGCCCGCCCGTCGGTCACCACCACGACCAGCGGCCGCCGGGACGGATCCCGCATCCGCTCCACCCGCAGCACCTCGTGGGCCCGCAACAGCCCCTCCGACAGCGGCGTCCGGCCGCCCGTCGGCAACCGCTCCAGCCGGGCCGCGCCCGCCTCCACCGACGACGTCGGCGGCAGCGCCAACTCGGCGCCGGCCCCCCGGAAGGTGATCATTCCGATCTTGTCGCGCCGCTGGTACGCGTCGAGCAGCAGCGACAGCACCGCCCCCTTGACCGCGCCCATCCGCTTCCGCGCCGCCATCGACCCGGACGCGTCCACCACGAACAGCACGAGATTGCCCTCGCGCCCCTCGCGCACCGCCTCCCGCAGGTCGTCCCGGCGCACCACCAGGCCGGGCCCGCGCCGGCCGCGCGCCCACTGGTGCGGCGCCGCGGCCTGCACCGTCGCCGTCAAGTGCAGCTTGCCCAGGGTCCCTTGGGGGCGCCGGGCGCCGGTCGTCCGGCCGTGCGCGGTCCGCGCCCGGGACCGCCGGCCGTCCGCGCCCTCGCCCAGCCCCGGCACGTCCAGCCGCCGGGTGCGGAACGGCTCGGCGGCGCCCACCGCGGCCTGCTCCCCGCCCGGCCCGGCCGCGGGCTCGCCCGCCGGCTCCCGCTCGGACTCCTCGGGCCGCGCCGGGCGCTCCGGCTCCTGCTGCCGCGGCACGTCGGGCCGCGGCGCGTCGCCCGGCCGCTCCCGGGACTCCTGCGGCGGCACCCCACCGGGACCACCGTCGGGACCGCCCTCGGGCCCGCCGCCCGGGCCCTCCGGGCCGTCGTCGGGACCCTCCGGCTCCGGCTCCGGGTCGTCGTCCGTCCCGCCGGACTCCTCCAACACCTCGTCCAGCTTGTCCTCGTCGAGCCCGGGCGCGTCGAACGGATTGCGCCGCCGGCGGTGCGGCAGCGCCAGCAGCGCCGCCTGCCGCACGTCCTCCGGCAGCACCTCGGTCCGCCCCGCCCAGGCCGCCAGCGCGTTCGCGGTGCGGGCCATCACGATGTCCGCCCGCATCCCGTCCACCTCGAACGCCGCGCAGGTCGCCGCGATCTGCCGCAGCGCCTTGTCGCCGAGCACCACCGACGGCAGCAACTCCCGGGCCCGCGCGATCCGTTCGCGCAAGCGCAGCTCCTCGGCCGCCCAGCGCGCCGCGAAGCCCTCCGGGTCGTCGTCGTACGCCAGCCGGCGGCGGACCACCGCCACCCGCTGCTCCGGGTCCCGGGACGCGGCGACCTCCACGGTCAGCCCGAACCGGTCCAGCAACTGCGGCCGTAGCTCGCCCTCTTCGGGGTTCATCGTCCCGACGAGCAGGAACCGCGCGGCGTGCCGCACGGAGACGCCCTCCCGCTCCACGTAGGAGGCACCCATGGCGGCGGCGTCCAGGAGGAGGTCCACCAAGTGGTCGTGCAGGAGGTTGACTTCGTCGACGTAGAGCACGCCGCGGTGCGCGTCCGCCAACAGGCCCGGCTCGAACGCCTTCACGCCCTCCGACAGCGCCCGCTCGATGTCCAGCGCGCCGACCAGGCGGTCCTCGGAGGCGCCGACCGGCAGCTCGACCATCCGCGTCGGCCGCGCGTCGGCGTCGGCCGCGCCGTGCGGCCCGTCGGGGCAGCCCGGGTCCGGTGCGGTCGGCGCACAGGAGAACCGGCAGCCGGCGACGACGTCCACGGCCGGCATCAGCTCCGCCAGCCCGCGCACCATCGTCGACTTCGCGGTGCCCTTCTCGCCCCGCACCAACACCCCGCCGATGGCGGGCGAGATCGCGTTCAGCAGGAGCCCCAGCCGCATGTCGTCCATGCCGACGACCGCGGTGAACGGGTACTGCCGGGTCGGGTTCTGCGTCGTTGTCATGCCTGTCGTCCTCCGCCTCGCCGGCTGCGCTCCTGAAGTGTTCCCCGCCGTTCCCGCCCCGCGTGCCCTGTGCTCATGGCGCCCCCGGAGGCACGAACGGCAGCCCCTCCGGCACCCCTTCCTCGATCAGCCGCAGCAGCGCCTTGGTGTCCGCGTGCTCCTCGATCAGGTCGCCCAGCCGGTCCAACTGCTCCTCGCGCAGCGCGCCGAAGCGGGTGTCCGGCGCCGGCACGAAGCGCCGGCCGGCCGCCCGCGCCACCTCCCGCAGGAACGCCCGCCGGAAACCGTCGCTCTCCAGGGAGCCGTGCCAGTGCGTGCCCCACACGGCGCCCACCCGGCAGCCGTCCAGGGCGTTCCCCCGGCCGTCGGACATGAACGCCGCGTCCCCGCCGAGGACGTGGGCCACGCCGTGGTGGATCTCGTACCCCGCCACCGGCTCACCCAGCGCCACGCCGGACGGCCGCGCGAGGGTCTTCTCCACCGCGAAGCGGACCCGGACCGGCAGCAGTCCCAGCCCCTCGACCGCCCCGGCCCGCGACTCGACGTCGTCCTCGATGCGCTCGCCGAGCATCTGGTAGCCGCCGCAGACGCCCAGCACCGGACGGCCCTCGGCGGCCCGCCGGGCCACCGCGTCGGCCAGCCCGCGCTCGCGCAGCCACGCCAGCGCCCGGACCGTGCCGCGGGTCCCCGGCAGCACCACCAGGTCCGCGTCGACGAGCTCCTCCGGCTGGTCCACGAACCGCACCACCACGCCCGGTTCGGCCGCCAGCGCGTCCACGTCGGTGAAGTTGGACATCAGCGGCACCGCGCAGACCGCGACCCGCAGGATGTCCTCGCCCGCCGGCGGCGCCACCACCGACTCCCGCACGGCCCCGCGCAGCGAGACGTGCAGACCGTCCTCCTCGTCGATGCCCAGCCCGTGGGCGAACGGCAGCACGCCGTAGGTCGCCCGCCCGGTGAGGCCGCGCAGCATCTCCAACCCCGGCTCCAGCAGCGTCACATCGCCGCGGAACTTGTTGACGAGGTAGCCGGCGACCAGCGCCTGGTCCTCCTCGGACAGCAGCGCGGTGGTCCCGAAGAACGACGCGAAGACCCCGCCGCGGTCGATGTCGCCGACCACCACGACCGGGATCCGCGCCGCCCGGGCCAGGCCCATGTTGACCAGGTCGGTGCGGCGCAGGTTGATCTCGGCGGGGCTGCCCGCGCCCTCGCAGATCACCGCGTCGTGCGTGCGTCGCAGCTCCGCCAGGCAGTCGGTCACGGTCCCGAGCAACTGCTCCTGCCGCCCCTCGTGGTAGCCCCGCGCACTCAACTCGCCCACCGGCTTCCCCAACAGCACCACCTGGCTGCTGCGGTCGCTGCCCGGCTTGAGCAGCACCGGGTTCATCAGCGCGGTCGGCTCCACCCGGGCCGCGGCCGCCTGCATCGCCTGCGCCCGACCGATCTCCGCGCCCTCCCGGGTCACGAACGAGTTCAGCGACATGTTCTGCGCCTTGAACGGCGCCACCCTGATGCCCTGCCGCACCAACCAGCGGCAGATGCCGGCCGTCACCACGCTCTTGCCGGCGTCGGACGTCGTCCCGGCCACCAGCAGCCCACCGGCCGTCTTCTCGCGCCCGTTCACCGGGACAGCCTCCCGTTCCCGTTCACCCGGCGGCGCCGCACGGCACCCGCCGCCAACCGTCCCGCCACCGTCACGCCCAGCGCCAGCGCGCTCACCCGCCGGGAGAGCCGCACCGCCCGTTCCACGTCGGAGACCTCCGGGGGCCGCGCCCCGCCGTTGAGCACCGGCCGGTGTTCCACCCGCCCGCCGTACGCCAGCGTGCCGCCCAGCCGGATGCCCAGCGCACCGGCGAACGAGGCTTCCACCGGGCCCGCGTTGGGGCTCGGATGGGCCCCGCCGTCCGCCCGCCAGGCCCGCAGCGCACCGCGTCGGTCCGGCCCGGCGAGGACCGTCAGCGCCGCGGTCAGCCGGGAGCCGGGCCGGCCGGCGACGTCGTCGAGCCGGGCCGCGGCCCAGCCGAACCGCCAGTAGCGCGGCGACTTGTGACCCACCATCGCGTCCAGGGTGTTCACCGCGCGGAACGCGACCAGTCCGGGCACCCCGCCCAGCGCGCCCCACACCAGGGCGCCCACCACCGCGTCCGAGGTGTTCTCGGCGACCGACTCCACCACCGCACGGGCCATCTGCGGCCCGTCCAACGCCTGCGGGTCGCGCCCGCACAGATGCGGCAACCGCTCCCGCGCCACGTCCAGATCGCCGACGTCCAGCGCGCCGCCCACGGCGCGCGCCTCCCGGCCCAACGAGGTACCGCCCAGCACCGCCCACACCGCGGCCGCGGTCAACGCGGCCCGGGCGCCCGGGCGGTGGCGTACGGCGCGCTCCAACAGCGCGGCACCGGCGGCCGCGCCGCCGGCGCACACCACCGCGTGGGCCGCGCCGTATCCGCGGTGGTCGCGCCACAGTCGACGTTCGAGGGCGCCCGCGGCCCGGCCGAACGCGGCCACCGGATGGCCGCGCCGCGGATCCGCCGCGATCAGATCACCGAGGAAGCCGAGGGCCGCGCCGCACGCGTATGCCGCGTGTTCGCCGCGCACCGGATCAGACCGCCGTCAGACACCGAACGGGCCCTGCGGCAGCGGGCGATGAGGCTCTCGATGGGCAGCCGGGCATGGTGGTATGTCCTCACTCAGGGTCCTCGCCCTGGCTCGACGCGACGGCGACCAGAGTCTCCTGGCTCCCGGATCGGCGCGTCCCCCGGCCTTCCCGCCCGTACGTGGCGTACGGGCCGTGGCCCTCGTCGGAGGAGCGCTCCCCGGTGACAGTGGCGGGACCGCGCCGGATTCGCACCGGACTTCCTCTGCTGTCGCCGATTGGCCCCGGCAGTCCACCACGCCCCGCGACGCCCGTCAACTCGCCCTTGACCTGCGACGCAGCCCCACCGCCGGCCCTGTGTCCAAGACCACAGGGCAGCCGCCGGCGCCCGCCCGCCACCCCACCGCGCCCGGTCCGTGATCCCGCGCGCCGCCCGCCCCGAACGCCGCCCGGCGGAACGGGGCTTCGCAGGCGACCGGCAGCCCGGTGGTCGCCCGCATCACACGCCAACGGGGCGCCCGGCGGCCGCGGCTGGTGCCGCGCCCTCCCAACGCCCCGTCCACTGCTGCCGGCCCGCGGCCGGCCAACCGTCAGGCGGCGACGATCAGATAGATCCCGTACGCCACCGCCAGCGCGCAGAGCGCGAACGCCGCCAGCGCCCCGGCGCGCGACCCCACGCCCGGTGCCGCGGCGGCCACCGCGTCGCCGTCCGCGGCCGGCTTGCGGGAGGTGCCCACGATGCCGACGGTGAACAGGCCCACGATTCCCACCGTCACCACGAGCGTGACGCCGAAGACCTGGCCGAGAGCTGCCCAGTCGATGTGCATTGCGTAGTCCTTAGGGTCCTTGGGTCAGTTCGGTCGCGGCGGCCGGCCGTCAGGAGGTGGCCGTCGCGGGCTGGGTGGGGGCGGCGGCGTCCCGCTGGGCGGGCACGGCGGCCGCGTCCGCCTCGGAGGCCGCCGGGGCGACCGGGCCCGCCGGGGGCGGCGAGACGGCCTGGAGCGCGGTGGTGACGACGCCCGCCGGCTCCACCGCCGGACCCTCGTTGACGTTGGTGTGGTCGACCGGCTTGCGCCGGGAGGCGACCCAGATGCCGCCGCAGATCGCCAGCGCCAGGACGGCCACCGTCGTGATGCCCCAGGTGCCCTGGTCGGCGAGGACCGCGGCCCCCGCGGAGACCAGGCCGGCGGCCGGCAGCGTCAGCCCCCAGGCCACGACCATCCGGCCGGCCGTGGACCAGCGCACCACGCCGCCCTTGCGGCCGAGCCCGGAGCCCATCACGGCGCCGGAGCAGACCTGGGTGGTGGAGAGCGCGAAGCCGAGGTGGGAGGAGGCCAGGATGGTGGCCGCGGCGCCGGTCTGGGCGGCGAAGCCCTGCGGCGGCTGGATGTCGGTGATGCCCTTGCCCATGGTGCGGATGATCCGCCAGCCGCCCAGGTAGGTGCCGAGCGCGATGGCCAGGCCGGCGGAGGCGATCACCCACATCGGCGGGTCGGAGTGCGGGGCGATGACCCCGCCGGTGATCAGCGCGAGGGTGATCACGCCCATCGTCTTCTGCGCGTCGTTGGTGCCGTGGGCCAGCGAGACCAGGGCCGCCGAGGCGATCTGCCCGGCGCGGTAGCCCTTGGCGGTGTCGGCCTCGTCGCGGCCGCGGGCCAGCCGGTAGGTGAGCCGGGTCGCCGCCATCGAGGCGAGCCCCGCGACGAACGGCGCGGCCACCGCCGGGATCAGGACCTTCATCACGACGGCCTCGCCGTGCACCCCGCCGGTGCCGACGGACACCAGCGTCGCGCCGATCAGACCACCGAAGAGGGCGTGCGACGAGCTGGAGGGGAGGCCGGCGAGCCAGGTGACGAGGTTCCAGACGATGGCGCCGACCAGGCCGGCGAAGATCACTTCCGGTCTGATGCCGGCGCTCTCGTCGATGATCCCGCCGGAGATGGTCTTGGCGACCTCAACCGACAGGAACGCGCCGACGAGGTTGAGTACCGCCGACATCCCCACCGCGATCTTGGGTTGCAGGGCCCCGGTGGAGATGGTGGTGGCCATTGCGTTGGCCGTGTCGTGGAAGCCGTTCGTAAAGTCGAACACCAAGGCCGTGACGATCACGATCCCGATGAGAAGCGTGATGTGTTCCATTCACCCAGGCAATCCGTTCGATGGTCAGTGTCTTCGAGAACGTACGGACGGCGAGTGAACGGAAAGTGAACTCGGCCGGGCGCCGCGGTGACACCCCCGCAGTGTTCACGCGGAGGCGCCCCTGCCGTCACTTCCGTCTCACCCGTCGGCAAATTTCTTGAGCTGCGTCAGTGTGCCGTTCCAGCGGTCCTGATCGCCCGGCAGCGGCCCGCGCGAGGCGTACTGCAGGATGCTCGGGAACGACCAGCCGGCGGGCGTCCGCGCCGCGCCGGAATACTCCGCCAGCCACAGCGGATGGTCACCGCCGAAGGCCCGGCTGCCGCCCGTGCAGCGGTCCCACCAGCGGGCCGTGGTGTAGATCACCGGCCGCCGCCCGGCGTCGCGCCGCACCTCGTCGCTGAACGCCCGTATCCAGCGCACCAGCGCCGGGCTGCTCAGCCCGAAGCACGGCTGCTTGCCGTCGTAGGGGTTGTGCTCGATGTCGAGGGCCGGCGGCAGCGTCCAGCCGTCCCGTTTGCCGTGGCCGCCGTGGCGCAGGAAGTAGCGGGCCTGCCGGGTGCCCGACGAGGCGCTGGGCACCGCGAAGTGGTAGGCGCCGTGCAGGAGTCCGGCCGCCCGGGAGCCGTGGTACTGCCCGGAGAACGAGGGGTTGTGGTAGCCGTCCGACTCGGTGGCCTTGACGTAGACGAACCGCGCGCCCTTCGCGCGGGCCGCCCGCCAGTCGATGTGCTTCTGGTACGAGGAGACGTCGTGCCCCAGCGGCCGGCCGTCCGAGGCGGCCCACGCGGGGTGTTCGGCGAGTGCGGTGCCGGCCAGTGACGCCACGGCTATCGCGGTCGCCAGCGTGGTCCGGGGGGTGGAGCGGTCACAAGTCACGGGTCCCCCTGGGTGATGACATGTGAGGGGTGCAGTGCACTCGACGCTAAGGGATGACCAACGCAAGGTGGTCGTTCTCCGGCCAATCCCTCTCAGGAGAGGGGGTATCCCCATATGGCGGATACCGGGCTTCTGGCGCGGTGGCCTATCGTGCCCCGGCCCGCTCGTACGGTGTGATGCACTGCCTCCGCGCGTTTCCGCACGTCCCGCAGTGCCGCCCCGGAGGACACCATGAAGGACCGCCCGGACCACCTCGCCGCCGCCTGGAGCGAGCTCGTCGCCACCGCCCGCCGGACCGCCGCCGACGGCCTCGTCGTCGGCACCTCCGGCAACGTCTCGGTCCGCGTCAGGGACCTGATCCTCGTCACGCCCAGCGGCGTCCCCTACGACCGGCTCGGCCCCGGCGACGTCACCGGGGTCGACCTCGAAGGCCGCCAGATCGTCGGCAGACTCCGCCCGACCAGCGAACTCCCGCTCCACCTGGCCGTCTACCGCGACACCACCGCCACCGCGGTCGTGCACACCCACGCCCCGCACGCCACCGCCGTCTCCACCCTCGTCACCGAACTCCCGCCCGTCCACTACATGACGGCCGCCCTCGGCGGACCCGTCCGGGTCGCCCCCTACGCCCTCTACGGCAGCGACGAGCTCGCCGCCCACATGGCCGCCGCGCTCCGCGACCGCAGCGCCGCCCTCCTCCAGAACCACGGCACCATCGCCCACGGCGCCACCCTCGCCGAGGCGCTGGACCGCACCGCCCAACTGGAGTGGATGTGCCGGGTCTGGCTCACCGCGGTCTCCGTGCCCGGACACACCCCCAGCCTGCTCTCGGCCGACCAGCTCGACGCCGCGGGGGAGCGGCTGCGCGGCTACGGCCAGCCCGGCGACGCCCCCGCCTGACCCGCCACGACACCCCGCGCGAGGCCCCGCAACGGCACAACGCCGCTGGTCCGGCCGCCGGTGCTGACCGCCCGGTGGCCGGCTCCGGCGGCGCTGCGCACACTGGAGTGGTGCGACTGGGAACCGTGGCGGCGGTGACCGCCACCACCGTGATCGGTGCCGGGGCGGCCGCGGTGGCCGCCGGGCGGTACGCCGGCGACGTTGCCCTGAAACCGTCGCCCGGTCGCCCCTTCCCCGGCGACTCCCGGCTCACCGTCCACTCCGCCGCCGGCGATCACCTCGTCCTCACCCGCAGCCTGGCCTCCCTCAGACCCGGCACCTACGGGCTGACCGGCGCCGGCTGCCACGCGGTGGTCGGCCCCGTCGTCCACGGCACCCCGCACCCCGCCGACGCCGTCGTCCGTCGCCTGGAACGCGTCACCCACGGCACGTTGCGCCCCGGCACCCGGATGCGGCTCACCCCGCAGGTGCACGCCGGCAACCCCTACGACGCCCTCGGCCTGACGTACGAGGAGGTCGACGTCCCGGGCGAACTGGGCACGCTGCCCGCGTGGTTGGTGCCCGGCGCCCGCGACACCTGGGTCCTCACCGCCCACGGCCTCGGCACCACCCGCGAACACCCCATGGTGGTACTGCCGTTCCTGCACCGCCACCACTTCCCCGTCCTCGACCTCGCCTACCGCAACGACCCCGGCGCCCCGCACACCGCCGACGGACTGCACCACCTCGGCGACACCGAATGGCGCGACCTGGACGCCGCGATCCGCTACGCCGTCCAGCACGGCGCCCGCGCGGTCGTCCTGTACGGCTGGTCCGCCGGCGCCACCATGGCGCTGCGCGCCGCCGTCAACTCCGCGCTGCGGGACCGGATCTCCGGCCTCGTCCTGGACTCCCCGATCCTCGACCGGCACGCCACCGTCCGCGCGCTGGCCGCCGCCCGGCGCATCCCGCGGATCCTGCTCCCGCTCGCCGTGCGCGCCGCCGAGGGCCACACCGGGCTGCCCGTCGACCGCCCCGCCGACGCCGTCGACCCCGACGAACTCGGCATGCCCGTCCTGCTGTTCCACGGCCCCGAGGACACCCTCGCCCCCTGGGGCGCCTCCCGGAGCTTCGCCGCCCGCCGCCCGGAGCTGATCACGCTCGCGCCCGTGCCGCACGCCCCGCACGCGGCGATGTGGAACGTCGCCCCGGACCGCTACGAGGAGACCCTGCGCCGCTTCCTCACCCCGCTGATGTGACGACCCCGCTGAGGTGCGGCGCCGGCGCACCGCCGGTCGACGCGGCGCACGGGACCCGCGCGGGCCCCTGTCGAACGCTCCGCCGGGCCGGAAGGTGTACGGGCGGACAACTCCCGCTCTCGGGGAAGGGAAGCCGGGGTGGCGCCCGCCCGGAAGACCGCAAGCCGGGTTCCGATTGGGCTTTCGGGCCGTCAGCGGCAAGACTGCTCCTGTGACGTCCCGTACACCGCGCGACTCCCGGCTCCGACTCGTCCCCCGACAACCGATTGCGGCCGCCCGCCAGGCGGTGAGCACCCGGGTCACCCGCCCGGCGCCCCGGCCCCCCGAGGGCACCCCGCCGCCCGCGGAACTGGCCCGCCAGGCCCGCGCCGTGCTCGCCGGCGCGGCCCGCCTCGCGCACTGGGCCGACCGCGCGGGCAGCCTGCGCGCGGGCACCGACGGAGCGCTCCCACAGGCCGCCGTCGACGCCGCCGCCGAGGCGCTGGCGCTGACGCCCCACCAGGTCCGCGCCGACTGGGACCGGGCCCGGCTCGCCGGGCTGATCGAGCTCCACGACGGACTGGCCCGCCCCGGCTGGCGGCTGCGGGCCTGGGACCGCGACGACACCGCGGCCCTGCGCGGCTGGGTCGCGCTCTTCGACGCCTGGTCGCTGGCGCTGCCCGCCCCGGCCGGCGCCGGCCTCACGGCCGTCGCCGAGGTCGTCGAGGCCGCCCCGCAACTGCTGTCCCTGCTGCACCTGTCCGCCGGCCCGGTGCGGCTGCCGGTGCTGCTCGACATGCTCACCCAGCGCGTCGAGGAACTGCGCACCGAACGCTGCGAGGTGCCCTACGGGACCGACCCGGCCCCCGACGGCGCCGACGCCGGCGGAGCGACGAGCGACGCCGCGGGGGCGCCGCTCGTCGAGCTGCTGCGCTGGGCGCTGGACGCACTGCTCGCGGTCGGCGCGCTGGTGCCGCCGGAGGGCGCGCCCGAGGGCGCCGGCGAGGGTCGACACCACGGCCAGGAGGCGCAGTTGACGCCGCTGGGCAACTGGTCGGTGTGGGTCAAGCTGGAGCAGATCTGCGTCGCCGCGCAGAGCCCGGCCGGCCACATCGAGCAGTCCGCGGAGGCGATGCTGCGCGGCTGCGCGCGGCTGACCCCGGGCCCGGCCCGCGCCGAGTACCGCGCCTGGCTCGCGGCCCGCTCCGTCGGCGCCGCCGTCGAGGAGCTGCTGGCCGTCGCCCGCGGCGAGGACGCGCTGCTGCGCGGGCTGGCCTTCGAGGCGCTGCGCGCCGTCGGCGCGCCCGCCGAACCGGCCGTGCGGGCCGCCGCCGAGGAGCCCGCGCTGCGGCCCTACGCCCTGCTCTGGCTCGTCGAGCACGAGGGCGGCGACCCGGAGACCGCGCCGGACGTCCTCACCCGTGAGGAGTCGACCTGGCTCTGGGTGGACACCGCGGCGGCCGTCGCCGACCACGGCGAGACCCAACTCCTGGTCCGGCACCTGGACTCGGCGGTCCAGGGCTCGGTGCCGCGGCTGCTGGAGGAGGTCCGCGCGGTCGGCCATCCCCGGACCGTCCAGGTGCTGGTGGCGCTGGCCGCCGCCCACCCGGACCCGGCGCTCGCCAAGGCCGTGCGCCGGGCGGCCTTCCAGGTCCACACCGGCGGCGCGTAACCGACCGGGTACCCCGGCCGGGGGTCGGGGGGGACTGAACACCCCCCACCG
>NZ_JBIVXW010000074.1:0-47627 GCF_044769405.1 Streptomyces sp. NPDC090442 | reverse complement strand
GGCCAGGAAGGTGGCCGGGTGTTCGTTGTCGCCGCCTCCGCCGAGGTTATTGACCAGGAGGTCGATCCCGCCGAGTTCCGCCTGGGCGCGCTCGACGAACAGGGCAGGACCGTCGGCAGTGGCGAGGTCGGCGGCCAGCGCGATCGCGCCGCTGTCCTTCAGCTCCGCGGTGACAGTGCGTGCGCCGGCCACGACCCTCACGCCTTCGGCGATGAGGGTCCTGGCGATGGCCAGGCCGATGCCGCGGCTTGCGCCCGTGACCACGGCGGTCGTTCCGGTCAGCTGGAGATCCATGAAGGGGGTCCGTTCGGTAGAGCGGGGACGGAGGTCGTCGGTGCATACAGAACCCTCCGTACGACAATTCGAACGTACGGGAGATCTCATACATTTGGAAGCCGTGCAACCTCTCCGGAGCGGCTGAATGCGCCCAGCGGGCTCGCGTTTCCCCAGGTCGGAGCCCGTTCGGATCTGTATGAAATTTCCCGTACGATCGCGTCATGGTCAGCTATCACCCCGACCTCGGCCAGATCCCGGTCGAAGACGTCCTGGCAGCCCTGGGCAACCCGGTACGGCTGTTCATCGTGCGCGAACTCGCCTCTTCCGCCCGGCCGCGCACCTGCGGCAGCCTGCCAGTGACCGTCACCAAAGCCACCGCCACCCACCACTGGCGCGTGCTCCGCGAATCAGGAATCACCCGCGAGCGCCGGGAAGGACGCACCAAGGTCGTGGAACTGCGCCGCCACGAACTCGACGAACGCTTCCCCGGCCTGCTCGACGCAGCCCTGACTGCTACCGCACCCTCCCTCCGCACCTGACCACCACTGGGCGCCAGGCAAAGAGCACGGAACGCGTACCGATCCACAAGTATTGACAATTCCTCCAATAATTGTCGGGTCAAGTGGTGGGCGGGGGAGTACCTCGACAACGGACAGAAGAAGTACGAGTCCAAGAGCGGTTTCACTGATGAAGAAGTCGCGTACAACTACGGGCTCGACCGCGAGCACGAGGTGCGGCACGGAACTGCGATTAGGCAACGTGACAGCAGGACGCTCATGAAGGATTACTGCTGGGACTCGTTCGATGCTCAGGAGTTGCGTCCCATGACGCTGACTTCTTGATGCCATCGTCAAGTACAAGCTGCGTAAGGATTCACCGGTCATTCGGCAGAAGCGCCGCGGCAAGTACACGAAGAAGCCGCGTGAAAAGAAGCGGCCGATGGAGATGAAGGTCCTGCATCAACTGGCGAGGAACGCCTACACGGTGTGGGGCTACACCGGATGGACGTACATCTGGACCGCGGCGTTCACGGCCATGCGCCCTGCGGAGATGTACGGGCTGCAACGGTGCTACGTGTCGCCAAACTGGCCCGCCTCCGAGCCGGACATGGATCTGCGGGTCGAGTCGCTGGAGCGTTACGAGAACGTTGCGGTGCTCCGGGTGCAATACCAGCATCAGTGGGTCGACGGGAAGAAGGTTCTGACGGAGCCGAAGTACGAAAGCCAGCGCACGCTGGTCATCCCGCCGTTCCTCCGTGCGATGCACATCGAGCTGCTCGCGTCCCATGCTTCGCCTTGGTTCTTCCCTGCGAAGAACGGAGGGGACCTGCTCGGTGTGCAGTTCCAACGGGACTACTGGCATCCGATCCGTGACGGGGCTCCGGCGCGGACGAGTCGGAGGCATAAGCGGCGTCCGGAGATCTTCGGGGTGAAGGAGATGGCGGGCAAGCGGATTTATCTCCTGCGGCACGGCCACAAGGAGTGGCTCGACGAGGACGGGCACAGTGAGATCGCCTCGGAGTCGCGGATGGGCCACGAGGTAGCTGGAGTGAAGGGTCTCTACAGCAATGTGACCCCAGGGATGGAGTTGCGGATCGTGGAGACTCTGCAGGAACGGTGGGACAGGTTCTGGCAGTCGGGCCCGTGGTGGGCGCCTCCAGTTCCCACTCCTCTCCCAGTTGATCAACAGGTCGCATAGTTCCCGCAGGTCAGGGGTCCTAGCGAGCGCCAAGCGTCTTGATGCTGCGGCACATGTGTCCAGTGTGCGCTTTGTGGCCGGCCTGTGGGTAGGCAGGATCAGGTGAGGCCGGTGACCCGCATGGTGATGTTGAGGCGGCCGGCGGTGATGCCGGTAGCGGGGTCGCCGGTCCCCGGATACACCTTGGGTACGCCGTGGTACACGAACCGCGACGGCCCGCCGAAGACGAAGAGATCTCCCGACACCAACTCGATGTCGGTGTAGGGCTTGGTCCGGGTCTCCGTATTGCCGAACCGGAAGACGCAGGTGTCACCGATGCTGAGGGAGACCACCGGCGCGCCGGAGCGCTCTTCCTTGTCCTGGTGCATGCCCAACTTGGCCGCGCTGTCATAGAAGTTGATCAGCGCGGTGTCCGGGGTGTACTCGTCGCCGGCCGCGGCGTCCTGATACGCGTCGACCAGTGCCCGCCGGCCCAACGCGACCATCCAGTCCGGGAATTCGGCTACCCGGGCACCGTTCACGTCGTCGGCGCTGCGGCTGTACGCATACGGTTGCCAGTGCCATCCGATGCACACGGTTTGCACGGACATCACGCCACCCCGCGGGAGTCTGGTGTGCCGGATGGGTACCGGGCCGCGCGCCCAGTCGCGGCAGGCGGTGACCAGCGCACGCTGTTCCGCGACCGAGAGCCAACCGGGGACGTGCACCGCCCCGGGAGCCAACTCCCGGCGGGCGCGCTCTTCCGACCCGGTCGGTGTCTCGGGCCGACGGAGTCCCCCGGGACTGCTCGGTCCACCGGGCCCGCGGAGCTGCCCGACATCCTCGAAGCCGGGGAGTGGGGTGGTCATGACCGTGGTGACCTGCCTTGACGTGGGTGGGGAGGTGGAGGGGTGGCCCGGAGGCGGTCTGGCGGGAGACGGGCCGCTCATCTGCCCGCTTCCAGGTGTCCGCGTGTTTCAGGTGTCGGCGTGTGTTCGTGGTCCGTACCTTCAGCGTGCCACGGGGCGGATGGGGCGGATGCCGTGGGGCGGAGGGGGGCCGCTGGTGAGGCGGTGCCCGCGGGCCGCGAGCACCGTCCGCACCGGTTCGTGATCATCCGATGACGTGGCGCGCCTATGGCTCATATGCCGCATATGACTCATGGGGCGCGACGGCTCCCGTTCGACGGCCGATGGCGGGTGGTCGAGGGCCGGGCGCGCGGCAGTTCGCTCGACGGCCCGGTATGGCTCCGCGGGCGCATGCGGTGACGGGCGCGCTTCGAGCGCCCGCGCGTGGCGCCCGGATCGTGGCCGGACGGCGGTCAGATGAGGGTGGGCTGGAGGGCGCCTTCGTGGGTGAGCAGCGCGGTCTTGCGCTCCACACCGGCCGCGTAACCCCGCATGGTGCCGTCGGCGCCGACCACCCGGTGGCAGGGGCGTACGAGCAGCAGCGGATTCGCCCCGATCGCGGCCCCCAGGGCGCGCACTTCGGCGCGTGACACGTCGAGGGCCTCGGCGAGACGGCCATAGGTGGTCGTGGTCCCGTACGGAATGTCGTCCAGGGCCCGCCAGACGCGCTCCTGGAAATCCGTACCGGTGGTGCGGAACTCCAGCCCGAACTTGGTCAGTCGCCCGTCGAAGTAGGCCCGGAGCTGCCGGATGACCTCGGCGAACGGGGCGGCGTCGCGCTGCCAGTGCGATGCGACGGTGGGGGCCGTGCGCTGCTCGGGCATGGAGAGCGAGGTGAGGGCGATACCGCCGGGCGCGGTGGGGGAGCCGATGCCGACCAGCAGCAGCTCGCCGACAGGGCTGTCGAGGGTCGTGTAGGAGGTCGTGGTGGGGGTGGTGGAAGTGCTGACGGTGGTGTCGTGAGTGTTCATGGCGCGTCCTTGAGCGTGCTGTTACCTGGGCTTTCTTTGAGTCTGCCGGTTTCCCGGCGCGAAGACTGGCGGAAATCGGACGTGGCGATTCGGGGGGAGAGGAGGAGGACGTCGCGCGGGGGACGGCTGCCTTCCGTGGGGCGTGCATGGCGCAGTAGCGAGGGCGGTGGGCGGCAGAAAGCCCGGCGGCCGCTGTGTGGAGTGCGGGAGGCATGCGCCGAGATGAGCCGGAAGCCAGATGTCCGAGTGGCTACGGCATACGGATAGCTTCGGCTACGGCGATGAGGACGGCCCTGGCGCGGCCCGCCGGAGAGGGTGGCGCCAGGGCCTTCGCACGTGCCTCGTATCCGAGTGGGCGTACGGCTAGGCGGCCTCGACGACCTCCGCGCGCACCGCTAGCGTCCAGATCTCCAGCAGCACCGCATACTCCGCCATGTCCTGCGCCGTCCAGGCCAGACCGTGCCGGGCGCGCACAAAACGCCGGATCGAGTCATTGGCCTCGGACGCAGGAACGGGCGTAGCCGTATGGGCGGAAGGAGTTGGGGACATGTGAGACATGCTAGGGGCAGCCACTGACAACGCATTCCCGCGCGGTTCAGACATGAGGCCCCCGAGCCCGCTCCATTGATCGCCCTGACTCCACCTCAACTCGCTGACCAGTAAAGACCGTCAGCACCTCACCCTCCCCTCGCTGCCTGCATGTGTCCATTCCCACACGCTCCGCGCTCGCCCCACCCTGTCCGTCGGCCCGCGAACCGTCAACAGGGCGTCATGCGATCCGGCCTACGGAAGACCGCTGCCTCTCCGCCCGGTGACAACGGACCCGCGGGGCAGGGCGGATGAGAGGCCCCGCGGCGGCCAGCGGACGCGTGAGTCGTTCTCGGCTGGATTTCTCGTGCCCAGCGACAACGCCGGCGGTCGTGGTGCGTTCCCCGGATCGGGTGGTGTTTGCGGGGCGTGTGCGGAGCGGGGCTGATGGCTGTGCAGGGCGATCCGGGAGTGGGCGGAGGGGCGTTGGCGGTTGCTGTGGGACCGGATCAGGGGGCGTGCGGGCGCGCCGGTGTGGTGTCTCCGTGGGCAAGGGGCGCGCGGTGGCATGACGGTGCGGCGGCGAGGCGGTGTCAGTGGTCGCCCGTACGGTAGCCCCGTAACCATCCGAGCTGCTGGCGCTTCTCGGACCCGCCCCGCTCCCGCTGGCAATGCCCGGGAGCGGGGCTCTTCGCCGTCTCCTGTCAGCTCAGCTTCCGCTCGGGGGCGGGAGACGTCGGGTGTCGGCCCCGAAGGCCAGATGTGTGGTCCGGGTGGCGAGGAGCCATATGCCGTCGACCTTGCGGAAGCTGTCCTCGTAGTGGCCCACGTTGGTGGGGAGTTGGGGAGGGACCATACCGTCGACGAAGCCGTCCACCCGGTACGTGGTGAGGTAGGAGGTGGCGGTCGCTGTCGTGGGGGTGGTGACGGAGACCAGGATGTTTGTCATCAGGCGGCGGGACAGTCGGTCGCTGGGGCGGGAGCCGAAGTACCTGCGCAGCGCCTCGCGGCCGGCGACACGGCGTTGGGCATGGGGCCATTCCCAGACGCCGTCGTCCGTGAACAGTTCGGCGACGGAGCCCGGGTCGCCGAGGTCGAGACGGTGGACGAAGTCGATGGTCAGACGTTCACAGGAGCGCTCGGCGAGCAGCCGATCGATCGGATCGATCGATTCGTTCGATTCATCAGGCATGGGCAGTCCTCTGTGGGGTCCGCTATGGGAAGTCCTGAGGTGGGCGCAGCGCGGTGGACGAGCGCTTGTGGAGCTGATGGGTGAGCTGTTGACGGGCGGGTTACCGGCTCTGCTGGCGCGGTACGGAGCCCAGTTGGGCGGCCAGGGACGACGGAGTGAGGGAGCGGTGGTCGGTGCGGGAGCCGGCTCCGGTGCCGCATACCGCCTGGGCGAGATGGTCGTTCATGGCGGTGTCGATGGGGCTGGGTATCGGCTGACCGGTGCCGTCGAGCTTCTGGTAGCGGGTGAGGTTGAAGCCGAGGGAGACCTGGCGGCGGCCGTCCGTGCTGTGAAGGGACCAGGTCATGGCGCCCAGCACCAGACCGTTGTGACCCCAGAGCTCTCCGCAGGAGGGCGAGGTCATCCGGAGCAGGCCGAGGCCGTACCGTGCGGTGGAGCCCTCGATCGGCACGGTCGTCTTCATCTGGTGCAACTCCGCCGGGGCGAGCAACTCGCCGCCCAGGAGGGCGCGGTAGAAGCGGTTGAGGTCGGGCATCGTCGAGACGAGGGAGCCGGCCGTCGAGGCCCAGGACATGTTGTAGACGCTGAAGTCACGCGGCGGATTGAAGCCTCCGTAGGCGGCCTCGTACATCTTCGCGTGCGGCCCGGAGAGGGTGGGGGACTGGGGGAAGTGGGTGTGCCGCAGGCCGGCTTTGCGGATGACGTGCTCGGTGATGTAGGTCTCCGGAGATTGGCCGGTGACCTTCCGCAGCAGGAGGCCGGCGAGGACGTAGTTGGTGTTGGAGTAGTGGTGGGCCTCGCCGGGCTTGCCCAAGGGCGGTGTCGCGAAGCCGAGGCGGGCCAACTCCTCTGGAGAGAAGGTGTGGAAGCGGTTGCCTTCCAGACTGTCCGCGGTCGTGAAGATCTTCCCGGAGTAATCGCCAATACCGCTGGTGTGGTTGAGCAGCATCCGGACGGTGATGGCGCGGCCGCGCTCACCAGTTGTGAGGTCGGGCAGATAACGGTCGATGGGTGCGTCGAGGGCGATGTGGCCCTTGCCGACCTCCTGGAGCACGGCGACCGCGGTGAAGGTCTTGGTGATGCTGCCGATGCGGTGCTCCATCTGCGGAGTGGTGGGGCGCCCGGTACTGACGTCGGCGACCCCGGCCGCGCCGTGCCAGTCATCGGAGCCGTCCCGCACGGCCGAGTACGCGCCGTACATCCCGGCGTCGTGGAACGCCTGGAGGGATCTCTGCAGGGCGAGCCGGTCGAGTGTGGCGTGCGCGACAGGGCGCGCCGCCGTTGACTGTGCGGCCAGGCTGGCTGCGTTGGTGGTCGGCGGCGGGGCGGAGGAGGTGACGGTGGAGGCGGAGGCGGCAGTGGGAACGGTGAGGAGGCAAAGGGTGATGGTTGTCGCGGTGAGGGCCAGGCGGGAACGCCAGAGGGCGCGACGGTCAATTGCCATGGAATCTCCTGGAGTTGAGACGAGGCTGAGGGTTGCTCAGATATGAGTGCGGGTGGGGGGCAAGTTCATCAGCAGGTGTTCATCGGCGTAGGTCATCCATCGGTCTTCGTCGGCGTTTCGTTGTATTGATTGTCGCGGTGGGACAGGCGCGAGACATCAACCCACGGGTCTACCTTGATCGCGAATCTCGACGGTAGAAGTCGGAGCGTGGCGTGACGTGGCGGCGAGACTGCGGACATTTGATTGAATTGTTAACGAGGCGGTCATGGTGCGGGCACTGACGGTGGCGAGGCGTGGCGGGCCGACTTGGGCGACGATGGAAGGGCCGGCGTTGCGGTGTCGTGCGGCAGCGGCGGGGCGGCACGGCGAGCGCGGCGGTAGGACCCGCAGAGCAGTATCGGGAGGCCCCGATGGATTACCCGGAACGCTATGAGCTGGTATTTCAGGCCCCCGCGGTCGAGGACGACGTCGTGATCGTCCGGCGTACCGACCAGGCGGGAGCGGGCGGGTATCCGATCTACGAAGACGAATCGGGGATCGTACGCGCGGAGATCAGCGATCGGGGTGAGGTCCGCATGCTGGCCAGTGGAGGACACCAGGCACCCCGGACGCCCATGCTGGCGCGGGCGCTGAGCCTGTAGCGGATGCCGAGCCCATGGAGGCTGGAGCGGCGGCGCTGTGTGCCGGCGGGAAGTGTCACGCGTCGCCGATGAGGCCGACGAGGAGCCGCTCGGGCGTCACAAGAGTCATCCAGCCGGACGTCACACGCTGCGCAGGTGGCGGCGACGGGGCGGTGGCGGCTGGCGCGCGGGCTCGGTGCCTGGGTCACGGGCGGTTCGGGTGGAGGCCGCTTCCGGCACGGGCCCGGGGTCAGGGATGGCCCGTAGGGCGGGGTTGGTCGTGGCCTCGACATCGGCGGTGTCTCCGCGCAGAACGGCGAGGGCGCGTTCGAGGGACTCTCCGGTGACCTGTATCCGGATGCGTGCTAAGCGTTCCAACTCGGTATGAGACACCACGTCAGCGTACCTGTCTTCGCGTCAACCCCCGGCCGGCCGGAACGAACTGAACGCTCCCACAGGGCAGACGAGTTGGCGGAAGATTCCGTAGGGGCAAGAGCGATCACGAGGCGGACAGCGCCCGGGTCAACGCCGCCTCGGCGTGCAGTCGGGTCGTCGGGAAAACGGGTACCGGACTGTCCTGCGGGCGGATGAGGAGTTCGATCTCGGTGCAACCGAGGACGATGCCCTCGGCCCCGGCGGCGATCAGGTCGTCGATGACGGCGACGAAGGCGTCCCGGGACTCCTCCCTGACGGTGCCCAGGCACAACTCCTCGTAGATCACGCGGTGGACGGTCTCGCGTCCGACGGCCTCCGGGACCAGCACCTCAAGGCCGTGGCCCGCCAGGCGACCTCGGTAGAAGTCCTGCTCCATGGTGAACGCGGTGCCCAGCAACCCGACGCGGCGAAGTCCCTTGCCGCGCACGGCTTCCGCGGTGGTGTCGGCGAGGTGCAGCAGGGGGACGCCGACGGCCGAGGACACCTGGTCGGCGACCTTGTGCATGGTGTTGGTACAGATCAGCAGCAACTCGGCCCCCGCCGCCTCCAGAGCCTTGGCGGCCCCGGCCAGGACGGCGCCGGCCTCGTCCCATCTCCCCTCGACCTGGAGGCGTTCGATCTCCGCGAAGTCCACTGAATAGAGCACGCACTTGGCGGAGTGCAGCCCACCCAGCCGCTCCCGCGTCAGCTCGTTGAGCAGGCGGTAGTACTCAGCCGAGGACTCCCAACTCATGCCGCCGATCAGCCCGATGGTCTTCATGAAGACACTGTCGCACACGGCAGTGACAGCGCCCGCGCCGACCGGTCGACGGACCGGCCGGCGGTGTGTTGTGCCGTGGGGTGACGCCGACTCGCCGCGGGGCAGGTCATGCCTCCCAGAGGATCGGGAGGTGGTGCATTCCGCGCATGAGGAGGCCGGGGCGCCAGGTCGGGGTGGCCGCGGTGGTGTCCAGGGCGAGGCCCGGGCAGCGGTCCAGGAGGGAGCGCAGGGCGATCCGGCCTTCCAGACGGGCCAACGGTGCGCCGAGACAGAAGTGGATGC
Organism: Streptomyces sp. NPDC090442; assembly: GCF_044769405.1. Taxonomy (NCBI): domain Bacteria; kingdom Bacillati; phylum Actinomycetota; class Actinomycetes; order Kitasatosporales; family Streptomycetaceae; genus Streptomyces; species Streptomyces sp. NPDC090442. The sequence goes on along the minus strand of NZ_JBIVXW010000074.1, from coordinate 38,534 downwards.
CGTGGCCGAAGGCGACGTGACCGCGCGGGTCGCGGGTGAGGTCGAAGTCGTCGGCGGCGTCGAACCGTTCGGGATCCCGGGAGGCCGAGGCGAGCGAGACCAGAACGGGGGAGCCGGTGGGAATCACGGTGCCGCCGACCTCCACCGGTTCGGCCGCGAAACGCCAAGTGGCGGTCTCCACCGGGCCGTCGTAGCGCAGCATCTCCTCCACGGCGTTGTCGAGCAGGCCGTCGTCGGCCCGTAGGGCAGCCAGTTGGGCGGGGTGCTCCAGTAGGGCCCGGATCCCGTTGGAGATCAGGTTGACCGTGGTCTCGTGGCCGGCGACGAGCAGCAGGAACGCCGTGCCGATCAGCTCTGCGTGGGAGAGCCGGTCGCCGTCCTCGTCGCTGGTCCGGATCAGGGCGCTGAGCAACCCGTCTACGGGCTCGTGGCGTTGGCGCTCGATCAGGGCGGTGAGGTACTCGGACATCGCCATGACGGCGTTCTGCACCGCTTCCTGGCCGGTCGGCGAGACGATCTCGTGCGACCAGGCGCGGAAGGCGTCGCGGTCCATGGACGGCACGCCCAGCAGCTCGCAGATGACGGTCATCGGAAGCGGGAAGGCCAGCGCCTCGATGAGGTCGGCGCGGCGGTCCGGCGCGGCCAGCATGGCGTCGAGGAGCTCGTCGGTGATGTGCCGCACACGGGGGCGGAGCGCCTCGACACGGCGGGACGTGAACTCCTTCGCCACCAGCTTCCGCAGCCGGGTGTGGTGCGGCGGGTCCGCGTCCAGCATGTTGGTGAACAGGGGAGCGTCGTCGCCGACCACGCGTTGCAGGTTGGCGCGGCTCCAGTCCTTGCCCAGGCGCGGATCGGCGAGCGCGGAGCGGACCGCCTCATGGCCGACGACCAGCCATGCTTCCTGGCCGTGCGGTGTACGCACCCGGTGAACGGGTCCCTGGGCGCGCAGCTTGGCGTAGTACGGATACGGGTCGGCGACGAAGTCCTCGCCGTAGGCGGCCAGATCGAGCAACGGGAGCGTCTCGGGAGGTTGCGCCGGGCCGGTGGACGGGGGACGCGACGAGGCGGATATCTCGGGGTCCTGGGGTCCTGGAGAGGTCCGAGGGATCTGTGTGGCCTGCGGGGATTGCGGATTTTCCGGCATCTGCCGTCCCGCCTCTCTCGACTCGCGACATGTTTCGACGTTCCACAGACTCGGCACCGCGCCGCGCCTTGGGGCCGGCTGCACACTGCTCACCGTACGCAGACCGGGCGCGCGCATCGTCGTTCCAGCGGAGGAGCCGCGGGGAGTGACGTCCTCCATCCGTAGTGCAGTGGGGTACTCGGGCTGGTGGACATCCCGTAGTCCGGGGGCGGCGGTCGTGACCGCTGAGGAGCCGCCCAGGGGTGAGCGCGTCGATCACCCGGGGACGGGCGAAACCTGCCCCCGCGCGGCCCGCGATCCGCTCACCACACCGCTACGTTCCGTGCGCAGCACGCACGCCCCGCGCACGCCCGGGTGGGGCCACCCGCCGACCCCCGCCACCCAAGAATCCGCTGGCTGTCACCGCCCGCCCGATGCCATGCTGTGCGACGTGAACGGTCCCGAGATCGACCTCATTCTCGCCCCTGAACTGCACCTCTTCGTCGGCGCGGAGCGCAGTGCCGGCCGCACGCCCCTGGTGACCGACGGCGCCTCGACGCTGGGCCATGTCGTCGAGTCGCTCGGCGTCCCGCTCACCGAGGTCGGACGACTGGTCGTGGACGGCGTCGAGGCGCCCGTCTCCCACGTTCCGCAGCAGGGCGAACGCATCGAGGTCCACGCGGTCGAGCGGCCGCAGCGCCTTCCCGGCGCGCCGCTGCGGTTCCTCCTCGACGTGCACCTCGGCACCCTGGCCCGCCGGCTGCGGCTGCTGGGCGTCGACGCGGCCTACACCAACGAGGACCCGGGCGACGCGGCGCTGGCCACACTCTCCGCGAAGGAACGGCGGGTGCTGCTCTCCCGGGACCGCGGGCTGCTCCAGCGGCGCGAGCTCTGGGCCGGGGCGTACATCTACAGCGACCGTCCGGACGACCAACTCCGCGACGTGCTCGGCCGGTTCGCCCCCACCCTGGATCCCTGGACGCGCTGCACCGCCTGCAACGGCCGCCTGTCCGCCGCCGACAAGGACTCCGTCCAGCAGCAACTGCAACACGGCACGCAGCGCACCTACGACGTCTTCGCGCAGTGCACCTCGTGCGGCCGGGTCTACTGGCGCGGGGCCCATCACGCCCGCCTGGAGGCGATCGTCCAGGAGGCGCTGCGGGCCGGCACCGGCTGAACGGCGCGCCGGCACTCCACCTGAGACCGAGGCGTCTCACCCGCCTCTCGCACCCGGCTCCGGCGAGCGCGCCCCGCAGCTCCGGCCAGGCATTGCTCACCAGGATCGGCCCTGACCTGGCCGCGCAGCGCCCGTAGCCCGGACATCAGTGCGGCGTCCCAACGTCGACAGGCGGCCGGTTCCCGCCGGACTCCGGCGAGCGGGGCGCGCCCGGCTCCCGGCCACTGCCGGACGATGCCCCACCGGGCTTCTGCCTGGTCCGGGTGGTCGGTACCTGCTCGTCGTAGCCGTCAAACCGGGCTGACAGGAAGGCGCGTTGGGAATGCCTCAGCCAGCCGCTCCACTCGGCGTCGGCTGCCGTCACATGGTCCGGTGAGAGCCTCCGCCGACGTCGATGAGGACCGTGGGCGGTCCCGAACCTTCGATGGTCATCTGCTGCCCCCTGCCCCCCGCTGTGTTCCTGCTCGCCCACCCCATCCCGGACTCTGCCGACGCAGACCGTCAATTGACGTCACGTCATGGGGATGCGTCAGGCAGTCGGGAGTGGCTGTCTGTCCTTCGAGCACTGCCAGGCACACCGGCCTCCGGTCACCGACCGTTTCCGATTCCCACGGCGCCGTGCCTGGGACATGCCTTGGCGCGGGCGCGTGGTGACCTCGTACTGGTTCCCGATGCCCCGTCAGCCTGCGGGTGCGCGCGAGCGGGTCCGGCGCGTGCCGAAGTCGCCCTCATCGGCCCCCTTTAGCCGGTCCCTAGCCCACCTTGATGACGACACGCCGGAGCTGCGCGCCGTCCAACGGGTGAATACCTCGCCCCCGGCCACCCGAAGAGCCGACGTTGTCCCCCGAATGCGACGTTCTCCGGTGGTGCCGAGTCGGATTCGGACTGACGGTGATCACGTCGCTACTGCGATCCCGATGTGCAGACGAAGTGTCAGCCTTCGCAGTCGCGCCGAAAGGAACATGTCTCCATGCGCACTGCCCGCACACTGTTCGCTTCCGCCGCCATCACGGCGGCACTCACCATCTCCGCCCCCGCTGCGAGTGCCATGGGCCTGGTCGAGGACTTCGCCTCGGGCAGCGCCACCTCGGTCAGCGGCAACGACCACGACAACGACCACGGCAGAGGCGGCCGTGACAACGGCCGTGGCGGCCGCGACAACGGCCGCGGTGACCGTGACAACGGTCGTGGCGGCCGTGACAACGGCCGTGGTGGCCGTGACCGTGACCGTGGCGACCGTGACCGTGACCACGGCCGCGGTGACCGTGATGACTATGGCCGTGGCGACCGCGACGACAACGGCCGCGGTGACCGCGACCACGGTTGGGGCCACCACCGCCGGCCGCACGGCGGCGTGCACACCGGTGGCGGTGCCCTGGCCATGCGTGTGATCGGCGACTGGGGCGACGAGCACGGTCGTGGTGACCGTGACAACGGCCGCGGTGACCGTGACCGTGACCATGGCCGTGGCGACCGTGACCGTGACAATGGCCGCGGTGACCGTGACGACCACGGTCGTGGCGACCGCGACGACAACGGCCGCGGCGACCGCGACCACGGCGGCGACCGCGACCACGGTCGTGGCGGCCACGACCACTGGGGCCGCCGTCCGCACGGTGGCGTCCACACCGGTGGCGGCGGGATGGCGATGTCCGGCAGCGGTCTGGCCGCCGGCTCCGTCCTGATGCTCGGTGGTCTGGGCGCCGGTGCCTACATGCTGCGTCGCCGCAACACGTCGGGCACCGCGGCCTGATAGAAGGCTGCCCCTCCGGAGGTCGATGTGCAGTCGCGGCCACCGTCCTCGTCGGACGGTGGCCGCGGCGATTGCGGGTCCGCCGCACCGGCACCGCGCGTCCCACGACGACCCGCGTGCCGTGCGACGGCGCCGCACGTGTCCTCCCCGCACCTCGCTCCGCCCGTTTCTCGAAAGGGCCCCTCATGACCGCCCAGCAGTCGCCCCAGCCGAATCCGAACCCCGACCCACCAGAGGAGGCTGCCGCCCCCCGCACCGCGGGACGCGGCCTGATCTGGGCCGCGGGAGCGTTTCTGCTGGGTTCCTTCCTCGTCTACAACTCCCTGGACGACTCGGCGGACGCCACGCCGCAGTCCCGTCCCGCGGTCGCCGCCTCCGCCCACCACCGGGCCGTCGCGCCCCACTCCGACCTGGCACTGTCCCGCTCCGCCCCGAAGCGGTTGACGATCCCGGAGCTCGGCGTGGACGCGCCCTTCACCCACCTCACCCTCGGCCCCACCGGGCAGCTCAATCCGCCCCCGGCCAATGACAAGAACCTCGTCGGTTGGTACCAGGACGGTGCCGCCCCGGGGGAGCGCGGCGCCGCGATCGTCGCCGGGCACGTGGACACCAAGACCGGCCCGGCTGTGTTCCTGCAATTGGAGATCCTCAAGCCCGGGGCCACCGTCGAGATCACTCGGGAAGACGGGATCGTCGCCACGTTCAAGATCGACTCCGTGGAGACCTTCAGCAAGGCGAACTTCCCCAACGACCGGGTCTACGCCGACACCCCGGACGCCCAGCTCCGCCTGATCACCTGTGGTGGCTCCTACGACCACAAGGCCAAGGACTACATGTCCAACGTGGTGGCCTTCGCCCACCTCGCCTCGTCGAAGCGCGCCTAGGACGACGCGCGCCCGGTCCGCGTGCGGGCCGGTTGCCGGAGCCCGGGCCGGCCGACCGCCGGCCCGGGCTCCCGGCTGCCGGGCACTCCGGAAAGGGCCGCGCGGAGCGCGGCGTTCGACACGCGGTCCGGCGGGGCTGCCCGTGCCGCGGTACGCACGGAGAAAGAACGCCGCATATGAGGGCCGGAATTCAGCTCCGGGACGGGGTGAGATGAGCGCCGAACGCGGCAGAGCAACCGGCCGTCGCCCGGTCCCGAGGAAGTCCGGTGGCGGCAGCGCCGACACCGACTCCTCCCGACCCGGCTGCGGTACGGCGCGCTGTCCATCGCCTTCAACATCTCGGTGTCGCTGTTCGGCGGCACCACGCCGCTGTTCGCCTCCGGGCTGGTGCAGTTGACCAAGAACCAGATGGTTCCCGCGGACTACCTGATGGTCGCCGGCGTGGTCGGCTTCGTCTCGACGCTCTTCCTGCACGAGACGGCGGGCAAGCCGCTGCGCGGCTCCGGCCCGATGGTGGAGACCAAGGAACAGGCCCGGAAGCTGGTCGCCCACAGTCGCACGGAGGCCGGGCGGCGGGCCCGCGACATCTGGATCCGGTTGCGGCACCCCTGGGCCAGGCACTGATCGCGCCACCCCGTCGGAGGCGCTGATGCCTGGAGTGGTGGGGCGGTCGAAGGCGGTTGCTGGTGCGTCCCAACAGGCGTGTGGTGCGGGAGAGTTGGGTGGCGTGGGCGAATTTTGGCGGGTGGGGCGCCGGCCGTCCGTCCGGATAGCGGTGCGGGGGTGAGGTGACGCACTCGAACTCCGACGCGCTGTCGGTAACTGTCCGTATTTGACGGTCTATCATCGGCGCCATGTCCGCCCCAGAACTGATCCGCATCGTTTCCCGAGACTCGCCGATGGCCCTGGCCCAGGTGGAGCGCGTCCGCGCCGAACTGGCCGCGCTGCATCCCGGCATCACCACGGAGGTCGTCCCCGTCAAGACGACCGGAGACCGGTGGATGGGGGCGCTTTCCCAGGTGGAGGGCAAGGGGGCGTTCACCAAGGAGGTCGACGCCGCCCTCCTGGCCGGTGCGGCCGACCTCGCGGTGCACTGCGTCAAGGACATCCCCGGCGACCGTCCGCTGCCGGCCGGGACGACGTTCGCCGCCTTCCTCAAGCGCGACGACGTCCGCGACGCGCTGATCCACCCCGGCGGCCGTACCCTCGACGAACTGCCCGCGGGCACCCGCATCGGCACGTCCTCGGTGCGCCGGATCGCCCAACTCGCCGCCTCGTACCCGCACTTGGAGTGCGTCCCGATGCGCGGCAACGCCAACCGCCGCATGGAGAAGCTGGCCGCCGGCGACGCCGACGCCCTGCTGCTGGCGGTCTCCGGTCTGGAACGGATCGGCCGCACCGACGCGATCACCGAGATCCTGCCGGTGGACCTGATGTGCCCGCCGATCGGCGCGGGCGTGCTGGCCCTCCAGTGTCGCGAGGACGACACGGCGACCATCGACGCGGTGAGCGGCCTCGGCGACCCGGCGACGTACCGGGAGACGATGGCGGAGCGGATGCTGCTGCACGTCCTCCAGGGGCACTGCAACAGCCCGATCGCCGGGTTCGCCACCACCGATCGGCGCGGCGAGCTCTCGCTGCGGGCCAGCGTCTTCACGCCGGACGGCAAGACCGTGCTGAACGCGCACGAGTGGGCCGGTCCGCTGACCCCTGAGACACTGGGGACGTCCGTTGCCGTGGCGCTGCTGCGCCAGGGCGCCCGCGAGTTGATCGACAGCATCGCGCACTGAATCCCGTCGACCGCCCGCACACGAGCAGGGAGCCCGGTTCATGCGTCCTCGGATGCCCGCCGAATGGGCCGAGCACGAGCTGTGCCTGATGGCCTGGCCGAGCCGGGAATCCCTGTGGGGAGCGGCGTTCGGGGCCGCTCGGCGGGAGTACGCCGAGGTGGCCCGCGCGGTCTCCGCGTTCGAGCCGGTGCTGATGGTGGCCGCGCCGGGGCAGGGCGCCCAGGCCCGTGCGCAGTGCGGCGCGGGCATGGAGATCGTCGAACTGCCCCTGGACGACTCCTGGATGCGGGACTCGGGCCCGATCTTCGCGTTCACCGAGGACGGGCGCCGGGTCGGCGTGGACTTCCGCTTCAACGCCTGGGGCGGCAAGCACCGTCCCTGGGATGACGACGACCGGCTGGCCGCGCGGCTGTTGGACCGGCTGCACATCGACCGGGTGCACTCCGAGATGGTGTTGGAGGGCGGGGCGATCACCGTCGACGGCGCGGGCACGCTGATCACCACCGAGCAGTGTCTGTTGCATCCCAACCGCAACCCCGGCATGGCGCGGGCGGACATGGAGGCCGAGCTCGGCCGGCGGCTGGGGATCGACAAGGTGATCTGGCTGCCGTACGGCGGGCTGGAGGACGTTGAGACCGACGGTCATGTGGACGGGGTCTGCGCCTTCGTGGCGCCCGGGAAGGTCGTCGCCTTCGTGCCGGATGACGAGCGGCACCCCGATCACGCCCGGATGCGGGCCAACCGCGCCGTCCTGGAGGCGGCCACCGACGCCCGGGGCCGGGAGCTGGAGATCGTCGAACTGCCGCAGACCGCGTACGGCACGGTCGACGGCGCGGAGGTCGAGGTCGGGTACCTCAACTTCTACCTCGCCAACGGTGGGGCGGTGGTGCCGGTCGGCGGCGGCGACCGGGACGAGGAGGCGCTCGCGGTGCTCGCCGCCGCGCTGCCCGGCCGCCGGGTGGTGGGTGTGCCGGCCCCGACGCTCGCCTTCGGTGGCGGCGGGGTGCACTGCATCACCCAGCAGCTTCCCGGGGCGCCCCGCCCCGGTTAGCCGCGGGCCCGCTCAGGACTGCGGGCGCTTGCCGTGATTGGCCGCGTGGTTGCGGCGCGCCTTCTTCTTGCGGCGACGCTTCGACGACATGACTTCTCCCTTCCGGTCGGGGTCGGTCGAGTGTTGCCGGCATATGTACCACCTTGGCGGGACTTTCCTCCGGGAAAGCCGGGGGCCGTGTCGGAGGCCCTCGGTTGACGCCCCTGAGCCCGGGCCGTGACAGGTCGACCCTTGGTCAGCGGCACCTGCTTCCACCCGCTATGCTTGCTGGATACAAGCAATGTATCCAGTGGACCGGCTGGATCGCGCTTTCACGCATGCGCCCATTGAGTGCGAAGGATCACGACGATGAGCAACGGCACGGTCCATGCCTCCGACGGAGCGGGGGTCCCGGAGATCACCGCCGCGTCGAGTCTGGACGAGGTAGCCGCGGGGCTCGGGACCGAGATGGTCCGCTTCACCCGCCTGATCGCGGCCTGGAAGCAACGGGTCAAGCACGACGCCGGCGCCGCCGACCGGGTGCTGCTGGCCAGGCTGGTGTGCGGCGGCGACCAACGGGCGACCGACCTCGCCGCCGACGCCTTCCTGGACCTGTCCACCGTCAGCAGGCAGGTGCGCTCGCTGGTCGAGCGCGGTCTGGTCGCCCGTCGCCCGGACCCGGAGGACCGGCGCGGTTCGCTGCTGACCGCCACCGAGGCGGGCCGGGCCCGCTTCGAGGACTACCGGCGTCAACGGGACGCCGAGTTGGCCGGGATCCTTGAGCCCTGGTCGCCGCAGGACCGGGCCGACCTGATCCGGCTGATGAGCCGGCTCAACCACGACCTGGCAGAACGTCAACACTCACGACCGTGCTCAGGGGGAGACCAGGGCACCGCCGTGGAGCAGGGAGAGATACGTAGATGAGCACAGCCACCTCTCCGCCGGGGGCGCAAGCCAAGGCGATACCGGGGGCGGGGGCGCTCAGCCACCGCCAGATCCTCACCATCCTCAGCGGTCTGATGCTGGGGATGTTCCTTGCCGCGCTCGACCAGACCATCGTCAGCACGTCCATCAGGACCATCGCCGACGACCTGCACGGCCTGAGCCAGCAAGCCTGGGCGACCACCGCCTACCTGATCACCTCGACGATCGCCACCCCCCTGTACGGCAAGCTGTCCGACCTGCACGGTCGCAAGCCGTACTACCTGACGGCGATCAGCATCTTCGTCATCGGCTCGGTGCTCTGCACCTTCTCCACCTCGATGACCGAACTCGCAGCGTTCCGCGCCATCCAGGGCCTCGGCGCCGGTGGCCTGATGTCGCTGGCACTGGCGATCATCGGTGACATCGTCCCGCCCCGGGAGCGCGCCCGGTACCAGGGCTACATGCTCGGTACGTTCGCCACCTCCAGCGTCGCCGGTCCGCTGATCGGCGGCGCGCTGGCCGGCCAGGCCCACCTGCTCGGCATCACCGGCTGGCGTTGGGTCTTCCTGGTCAACGTGCCGATCGGCATCATCGCGCTGTTCGTGGTGGCCAAGGTCCTCAACATCCCGCACACCCGGCGCAACCACCGCATCGACTGGTGGGGCGCGCTGACCATCAGCCTCGGCGTCGTCCCGCTGCTGCTCGTCGCCGAGCAGGGGCGGGAGTGGGGCTGGACCTCGTCCAACTCCGTTGCCTGTTACGTCATCGGCGTCGTCGGCATCATCGCCTGGATCTTCGTCGAGCGGCGGATGGGCGACGACGCGCTGATCCCGATGCGGCTGTTCCGCAACGGCACCTTCAGCAAGACCAGCCTGCTGTCCGTGCTGATCGGTATGGGCATGTTCGGCGGGATGCTGATGATCCCGCAGTACCTCCAGATCGTGAAGGGCGCCAGCCCCACCAAGTCCGGCCTGGAAATGCTGCCGTTGATGGCGGGCATGATGATCGCCTCGATCGTCTCCGGCCAGATCACCGCCAAGACCGGCCGCTACAAGATCTTCCCGATCATCGGCACCGCGCTGATGGTCGGCGCGATGCTGCTCTTCCACTTCCGCGTCCAGTGGGACACCCCGCTGTGGGAAACCATGGTCTACATGCTGGTCTTCGGCCTCGGCCTGGGCGGCTGCATGCAGACCCTGGTGCTGGCCGTGCAGAACGCGGTGCCGCCGAAGGACATGGGCGTGGCGACCGCCTCGTCCACCTTCTTCCGGCAGATGGGCGCCACCGCCGGTACCGCGATCTTCCTGTCGGTGCTGTTCAGCACCGTCGGCGACAAGATCGGCGACGCGTTCAAGAAGGCCGCCTCCACCCTGCGTTTCCAGGAAGCGCTCAAGGACCCCTCGGTGCTGCAGGACCCGGCCAACAAGCCGGTGCTCGACATGCTCAAGCACCCCGTCAACGGCGGCTCCTCGGGCGTCCTGAGCGACTCCTCGTTCATCCAGCACCTCGACCCGCGACTGGCCGAGCCGTTCAAGCGCGGCTTCGCCGACTCGATGCACACCGTCTTCCTGATGGGCGCGATCGTCGTCGCGGTCGCCTTCGTGCTGATGTGGTTCATCAAGGAGGTGCCGCTGCGGCAGATCTCCGGCCTCCAGGCGCGGGCCCAGGCCGAGGCCGAGGCCAACGGCGAGGTCCCGGCGGCGGAAGCCGCCGCGCCCGCCCAGGAGGAGGCGGCCCCGGCCGCCGCGGCCGTCGAGAGCGTCCCGGACCCCGGGCCGACCGGGTCCGGACCGGCCATCCACGGCACGGTGCGGGACAGCGACGGACGACCGGTGCCGCAGGCCGCGGTCACCCTGATCAGTGTCGGCGGCCGCCAGCTCGGCCGCGCCACCACCGACGCCGACGGCGGCTACGCGCTGCCGACCACCGGCCCCGGCACCTACGTCCTGATCGGCTCCGCCGGCGCCCGCAAGCCGCAGGCGCTGACGGTCGTGGTGGGCGCCGAGCCGGCCCTCTTCGACCTCACGCTGAGCGGCGCGGCCGGACTCTCCGGCGAGGTCCGCGAGGAGAAGAACGACGACCCGGTACCCGGTGCGCTGGTCGTGGCCACCGACGTGCGCGGCGAGGTCGTGGCCTCCGGCGTGGTCGGCCAGGACGGCGGCTTCGCGTTCAACGAGCTGACGCCCGGCAGCTACACGCTGGCCGTCAGCGCGGAGCGCCACCGCCCGTCGGCCCTCCAGGTGGAGGTCGCCGCCGGCGACCGCAACTGGTACGAGATCCGGCTGACGTTGGGCGCCCAGGTGCGCGGCACCGTCCGCACCGCACAGGGCGGCGCGGTCAACGACGCCCGGGTCACCCTGCTGGACCCCACGGGCAACGTCGTGGGCAGCGCCACCAGCGGCCAGGACGGTGAGTACGTCTTCACCGACCTCGACAGCGGCGAGTACACGCTGATCGCCAGCGGCTACCCGCCGGCCGCCGCCCCGCTGCGGCTGGACGCCTCCGGGCAGACCGAGTGCGACATCGAGCTCAGCCACGACACGGTGAACTGACACCCACCGCGAACGGCACGAGCCAGGGCCCGGCGACCTCGGTCGCCGGGCCCTGGCTCGTGCCGGGAACTCCCCGGCGCTATCCCTGCCGCCGGATCAGCTCGCCGTCCACGCCATCGGCACCGGAGGCTGCGGCCTCCTCGTGCCGGGAGGCGAACGGGCACGACCACGCCCGCTCCGTGTACCGACCCGAGAAGTGCCGGGCGGGCTGCTCGTACTCGTACGTCACGAAACTCGGGTTCACGGAACCGTTGTTGTGCACCTCGCGCCGCCGGATCGCGTCCTGCATCGAGTAGAACTTCTCGCCGAGCAGCACGAACTGCGTCAGGGAGTTGAACGCGACGGCCGGCACCGGGAAGCGCCGACTGGCCCGGGACGCGCCGGGGTGCATCCCGACCAGGAAGAACGACATCCCACCCACATGGAATCCGAACTCGGGCCGGGTGGGGTCGGAGGTGTAGCCGGTCTCGGTGCCGTGGTCGCGGCTGTCGAGGTCGTGGATGTGCTGCAGGTGCCGCCACAGCGTCTGCTCGTAGCCGAGTTCGTCGAGGTCGCCGGGGCCGTCGAAGGTCGCCACGAAGGTGCGGAAGCCCTGGGACGACAGTCGCGGCCGGACCTTGGCGGCGTACGCCAGCACGTCGCGGTGGTTCTGCTCGGCGGACCGCGGCTCGCCCAGCTCCCCGTAGTGGCGGTGGGTGAGGGTGTCGCGTTTGAGGGCGGCCCGCGCGCCCAGGCAACTGAACTCGCGGCTCTGTATGAAGCGTTCGAGGGCGGCGCGGTGCGCCGCGGTATGGGATTCGGTCATGATGGGCCTTGTGGGGTGTGTGGGACGGGAGAAGGATTAAGGGGTAATCCGGGAAGATCGCGACTGTCGCGACCGACAGTGCGGTGCATCGATCACCACAGCAAGGGCCTAACCGGACAAAATCTCCCCGCGGCGGGCTGTGCGAGGCGCCGCTCCCGGGGACGTACCGACGCCCCCGCCTGGACCGTGACGCGCTGCGACCCCGTCCGCCCCCGCCTAGGCTGCCGAACATGGACGAGCGTAGCGAGCGCAGCCCGGCCGGACGCACGCCCGGCACGGGCACCGGAAGCGGGATCCCGACATGAACACACAGTTCGACGTGGTGGTCCTGGGTGCCGGACCCGGAGGGTACGTCGCCGCCATCCGAGCCGCCCAGCTCGGCCTGCGCACCGCGATCGTCGAGGCCAGGTACTGGGGCGGTGTCTGTCTCAACATCGGCTGTGTGCCGTCGAAGGCGCTGCTCCGCAACGCCGAGATCGCCCATATCGTCAGCCGCGAGGCGAAGACCTTCGGCATGCGGATCGACGGGCAGGTCACCTTCGACTACCGGGAGGCGTTCCTGCGCAGTCGCCGGGTGGCCGAGGGCCGCGCCAAGGGCGTGCACTTCCTGATGAAGAAGAACGGGATCGAGCAGTTCGAGGGCGTCGGTGCCTTCATCGACCCGCACACCCTCCACGTCACGCTCGGCGACGGCCGGACCGAGACCCTCACCTTCGGCCATGCGATCATCGCCACCGGCTCGGTCACCCGCCTGCTGCCCGGCACGGCGCTGAGCCGCCGGGTGGTGACGTACGAGGAGCAGATCCTCTCCGACGAACTGCCGGGCAGCATCGTGATCGCCGGGGCGGGCGCCATCGGCGTCGAGTTCGCCTACGTCCTCCACAACTACGGCGTCGAGGTCACCCTCGTGGAGTTCCTCGACCGCGTCGTACCGCTGGAGGACGAGGAGGTGTCCGCCGAACTCGCCCGCCGCTACCGCAAGTTGGGCATCAACGTGCTGCCCTCCACCCGGGTCGAGGGCATCGACGACTCCGGGGAGAAGGTGCGCGTCACGGTCACCACCGGCGGTCAGCGGCAGACCCTGGAGACCGACCAGGTCCTCCAGGCCATCGGCTTCCAACCACGCACCACCGGCTACGGGTTGGAGAACACCGGTGTCCGGCTGACCGAGCGCGGCGCCGTCGACATCGACGGCCGCTGCCGGACGAACGTGCCGCACATCTTCGCCATCGGCGACGTCACCGCCAAGCTGATGTTGGCGCACGCCGCCGAGGCGATGGGCGTCGTCGCCGCCGAAACCATCGGCGGCACCGAGACGATGGAACTGGACTACCTGATGATCCCGCGGGTGACGTTCTGTCAGCCGCAGATCGCCAGCTTCGGCTGGACCGAGGCCCAGGCCCGCGAGCAGGGCTTCGACGTACGGGTGGCCAAGTTCCCGTTCACCGCCAACGCCAAGGCCCACGGCATCGGGGAAACCGCCGGCTTCGTCAAGCTCATCAGCGACGCCCGCTACGGGGAGATCATTGGCGCTCACCTCATCGGCCCCGAAGTCACCGAACTCCTCCCGGAGTTGACGCTGGCTCAGAAGTGGGACCTGACGGTCCATGAGGTGGCCCGCAACGTGCACGGCCACCCCACCCTCGGCGAGGCCGTCCAGGAGGCGGTGCACGGTCTCGCGGGGCACATGATCAACATGTGACCGGGGCGCACCTCCGACAAGCACTCTGGCCAGCGCACAGCTGACTTGGGAGGAGTGCGGACGCGGCCTCTGGGATTTTCTGGGACATCGGGGCGAGCCGTGTCGAGTGCGGGGCCGCCCCGGGCCCTCTGTGAGCGTGCCTGTTCCTCAAGGCGGAGTGCGTCATCGAGGGGCTGTAGGCCGGAGACGTTGTTGCGTGGTATTCCAGAGCCGCCAGCGGCGAGGTGCTGAACCGGAGAGACCAGTCGTCTTCCAAATCCAGGTCGAAGGCACTGGCGATCAAGACGGGATGCGGCAGTTCGGTGTGCTGCCAGACGTTCCACTTCTCGCGATCGGCGCAGCCATGGTCGATGTTCTTCTCATGAGTCCTAACTGACTCAACGTCAACTCTCTTGCGTCTCGGGGCAACCTCAAGGCCGGGCCCGTCTACCTCATTGGACATGCACCTGGATGGAGGAACAGGTTTCCACAAAACCGTTCTGGTTGGAGACCTCCATCCGGACGGGGAGGGTGTTCCCCTTGAGGATGTCGTTCGGGGTGAGCGTGAACGTGACGGTGATCGGCACACCGGGTTGTGCCGATGAGTTGGGGAGTTCCTGATCGATGATTGTGATCGGAAAGCCCAGGTACGTGGCTGTGACGCGGAGGTGCAGGTACTGTGCCGCGGCGCTGGGGATCATGCCGATCTCGACGGTGTAGGGCGTGCCAGGGTTCAGGTCAGCCACTGGTCCTTCGGCGTTGGAGACCATGACGTCCCGGACAGTCCCTGTGCCTCCACAGCGGGTGAAGTCCACCCGTCCCGCGTTGGCGGCCGGTGCGAGGATAAGACTCGTCACTGCCAGCGTCATGGTCATGGCAGCGGTGACGAGTGAGCGACGAATATGCGGTCTTGCCATGGTTCTCTCCTTCGGCTGCGGAGCGGGAACCTAGGTCGGGGGGCCGGTGCCGAGGCTGAGGAGACGGGACCGCATGTGTACCTCCCTCCGGCTTGTGGGGTGAGGGCGTGACGTCAACGCGCGGCTTCGCACTGCTCGGATTGTCCATCTGTGGACGCATTCTGACCAGATGGTCGAAAGAGGCGCATGAGTGTCCGGGGCAGGCGCATAACACCGGACTCGCGCCCCCGCGCCAGAACCACAGCAACCCGCCGGGCCTCACTGGTCGCTTTGCGCAGTTGCTCAGTCAACCGCTCCGCCTCGGCATGCCCACTGGCTCCGGCGGTCGGCCCTGCTCTGACTCGCCCAAAGAAGCCCCCTCTCCATGGTGCGCCAGCGAGGGGCACCATGGGGTGTCCGGGAGATCGAGAGTCGCAGACCAGGCGGCTGTCCATCCCCAAGCCGCCGGCCTGCCAAGCTCCGCGCGCTGAACTGTTTTCTGCGCAAAGCACTGACTTCAGCTGCGCAGAAAAGAGTTCAGCGCCGAGGTCGGAGCCGTGCGCGCTGAACTCTTTCCCCCCGCCCGACAGGCCAGCGTGGGCGATTCACCGTGGGCGGCTGACATCAGCCATGTAGGCGTGGATGCCCCGCCGTTGGATCCTCTCGCCAGGGAGACTCTGGGAACCCTTCGGAGGCGGCGACAGCTTGCGCTTCTTCCGCGACCAGGAGCACCGCCACGAACGGGTGACGCCGCCCACGACGACAGCGCGGGTCCGGCAACCTGACCAGCCGCTCCGCCAGCGGTAGCCCCGAACACCCCTTCAACGGGACGGACTTGACCAAGCAAACAGTGGAAGACTCCCGGCACGTCGGGGCTCCGGTTCAGCAGAACGACTTGGCGCTCGCCTGCTTCAACCGGAGCCCCGTTGCTCATGGAACGGCCCGGCCGGACATCGTCACAACGTCGTGATCAGCACATCCACTTGATCACCCGGACTTTGGAACGGCCCTGGCCGTCGGGCGGAGTGCATGGATTCCCTTTCAGCGAAGACACATGGGGTTCGGCGCGCGAGCCCCGCGCGGATCGGCTGGCCGCACCCCCCTTTGATCTCACGCGAGCGACCGGAAGATCCGTAGACCCGGGCGGGGCAAGAAGGAGGGTGCGGCCCTCGGTGTCCGCAGCCGACCGGTGCGGTGGACCGCCGCAGGCTAGGACGCGGTCCTGACGTCCTCCGCGATGATCCGCTCGACGTTCCGCTCGGCCAGCGCCGTGATGGTCACGAACGGGTTGACCCCGATCGACCCCGGGATGAGCGCGCCGTCCGTGACGTAGAGGTTGCGGTAACCCGCGACCCGGCCGTACCCGTCGGTGGCCTTGCCCAGCACGCAGCCGCCGAGCGGGTGGTAGCAGAAGTCGTCGGAGAAGTTCTTGAGTTGCGGCCCGAACAGGTCGTAGCGGTACATCGTCGTGTTGGCCTTGTTGATCCGGTCGAACAGCGACCTCGCGGCCTCGACCGCGGGCGCGTTCTGGGCCCGGGTCCAACGCAGCACCGCGCGGTCGGTGGCCTTGTCGTAGACGAAGGTGCCGCGCTCGGGGTTCTTGGTGATCGCCAGGTAGAGGCTGACCCAGGTCTCCACACCGGCCGGCATCGGCGCGATCTCCGCGAAGACCGGGGCGGCCGGGTTGTCCCAGTCGTCGATCCCCAGGGCGGGGATCGACGACTGGTGGGCACCTGTGGGGTTCCAGATGTGGTTGGCCCGCCCGGTCATGATGTTGCCGTTGGGGCCCCACCCCTCCCCGACCTCCGAGTTGAGGCGGGGCAGCGCGCCGGTCTCCCGGGCCCGCACCAGCAGTTCGGTCGAACCCAGGCTGCCGGCGGCCAGGAACAGGTGGCGGCAGGCGATCTCCTTGTGGGTGACGACCGTGCCGTTGGCGTCGCTCTGGACCACGGACAGCACGTAACTGCCGTCCGCCTGCTGCCGGATCGCGGTGACCCGGTGCAGGGTCTCGATGGTGACCTTCCCGGTGCCGAGGGCGGCCGCCAGGTAGGTCTTGTCCAAGCTCTGCTTGCCGTGGTTGTTGCCGTAGATGACCTCGCCCGCCAGCGCGGACTTGGGCGCCGCACCGCTCGCCTCGCGCCGCATGTGGTCGAAGTCGTAGACGTTGGGGACGAAGGTGGTCTTCAGGCCCGCCTTGCCGGCCTGTTCGCGCGAGACCCGCGCGAACTGGTACCACTCGGTCTCCTCGAACCACGCGGGATCGATGTGGTTCACCTTGAGCGCGGCGTTGGCGCGCGGGAAGTACCGCTCGTACATCTGCGCCGCGTCCACCTGCGGCAGCACTTCCTCGAAGTACGCGCGCTTCGGCACGACCGCCATGCCGCCGTTGACCAGCGAGCCGCCGCCGACGCCGCGCCCCACGTACACCGACATCTCGTCGAAGTGCACCCTGTCCAGCACGCCCGCGTACGGGTCGATGTTCCGGTTGATCACGTCCAGCCACAGGAACGAACCGAGCGGGGCCTCGGTGCGTGACTTGAACCAGCTCGAACGGCGGTCCGGCGTGAGCATGCCGCAGAAGACGTTGCCGTCCTCGGCCGGCTTGTTCCACAGCTGGCCCATTTCGAGCATGAGCGTGGGAATCCCGGCCTCGCCGAGCCGCAGCGCGGACACCGCGGCGCCGTACCCGGTACCGATCACCACGGCCGGCACGAACGAGCCGCTGTCGGCGCGCGGAGCCCGCTGTTCGGCGGCGGTGGCACGCGGGGCGGCGGAAATCGTGGTCATTCCGGCGACGGCGGCGCCGCTGAGGGCTGCCAGTCCGAGCAGCCGGCGCCGTGACAGATGCTGGTTCTGCTGGTTCTCGAACACGTTGAGGGTACCTGGCCTTCGACGAAGGAATTTTCCCCGCAGGGCTGATCCGCGGGGGCCGTCCCGATGGGAACCGCGGGCCGACCGGCAGCCCGGGCCGCCGCGCCTCCATCCTGGGCGCCAAAGACTGTGGGAAATGCCAGAAGTACGAGGGCCGTTGGCCGACTACAATGCGGCGCCCGAGCCCCGACCGTCCAGGCACTGGGGACGGTGTGGGCCGACTCGCGCGGCAACGCCGCAGGGGGATAGGGGCGTCAGGGGGCTGTGGCATTCCACCGTGCGAGGTGAGGGCGTTGCGAGACCACTTGACCAGGAGGTGAGTGCCTGGACTGCGCCGGTGTCGAGCGGCGCCGAGGGCGAGCCAACCACCTTGCTGAGCAGGGTACTTGTCGCCGTCGGCGGCGGTTGTCGTCTCGGCGCGACCGTCGGACGGTCGGGTCTGCGTGGGTGCTACGGGGAGGCGGCTTCGGCGTTGCGGGCGAGGAGCGCTGCCTGGACGCGGTTGCTGAGTTCGAGTTTGGCGAGCACCCGGCTGACGTGCATCTTGACGGTGGCCTCGCTGGCGGACAGCGAGCGCGCGATGTCCGCGTTGGACAGACCCTGTCCGACGAGGTGGAGGACTTCTCGCTCGCGCGCCGTGAGTGATTCCAGTTGGGCCCGCTCCCGTGCGGTCAGTGCCTGGTGTTGCTGGAGCAGGGTGTCGATGACTTGCCGGGTCACGGAGGGCGAGAGCACGCCGTGACCTTCGGCCACGTCGTGAACGGCGCGGATGATCTCGGTCGGTGGGGTGTCCTTGAGCAGGAAGCCGGCCGCTCCGGCGCGCAGCGCCTCGGTCACGTAATCGTCGAGCTGGAAGGTCGTGAGGATCACCACGGCCGGCGGCGTGGCCATCGCCCGCAGGGTGCGGGTGGCGACGATGCCGTCCCCGCGCGGCATCCGGATGTCCATGAGGACCACGTCGCAGGCATGGGCGCGCGCCTGCTCGATCGCCGCGTGGCCGTCGGCGGCCTCGGCAACGACGTCGATACCGGGGTCGGCCTCCAAGATGGTGCGCAGCCCATGACGTACGAGGGATTCGTCATCGACGATGATCACTTTGATCACGGGACGACTCCTGAAGGGTGGGCGTTGCTGCCTGCGAGGGGTGCGCAGCGCGGTGCGGAATGGTGGCGTCGACGCGGAAGGCGCCGTCGGCCTGCGTGGTCGCCTCGAAGGTGCCACCCAGAATGCGGAGCCGCTCTGCCAGGCCCACCAGGCCGTATCCGGCCGAGGGCAGGTCTTCGGCGGGGCTTGCCGTGGGCGGCCCGTTGGCGATCACGATGCGCACGGCGTCGTGACTGTCGTGCACCTCGACGGTCACGTGGGCGCCGGGCGCGTGCTTGAGCGCGTTGGTGAGCGCTTCTTGTACGACGCGGTAGACGGTGACCTGGGTGGCCGCGGGCAGGGCGTCCACGGCTCCCTGTAGCCGCAGGGTGATGTCCATGCCGAGACGGCGGCAGTCGGCGACGAGCGTGTGCAGGTCGGAGGTGGTCGGGGTGGGTTCCAGAGGGGCCTTCTCCTGGCTCTGGTGTCCGGTGAGGACGCCGAGGATGTCGCGTAGTTCGACGAGTGCCTGGGTGCCGGCCCGGCGGATGCGTTCCGTCTCCTGACGGACCCAGTCAGCTCCGCGGTCGGCGCTGACCTGCAGGGCTCCGGCTATGAGAACGACGTGGCTGACGCGGTGGGCGACCACGTCGTGCAGTTCCCTCGCGATCCGGGTGCGTTCCTGTTCACGGGCATGCTCCGCAAGGAGGGCCTGCTGGCGCTCCTGGGTCGCGGCCTGTTCGCGCATCGTGGCGATGAGTTGTTGCCGGGTGGCGACGTACAGGCCCATCAGCAGGGGAGTGGCCACGAAGGGCACCCCGTGGACCAGGTCCAGGCCCAGGCCGCCGATCTCGGAGGCGGCCGTCTGTGAGGCCAGGGCGAGGAGACCCAGCGCGACCAGGCGCAGCCGGGATCGGTAGAGGCCCCCGAGGGTGTAGACCATGACCACGACGGCGCCGGGCGCGTAGCAGAACACGTGCGCAATGAGTACGACACCCGTCACCAAGCGTGGGAATCGGTACCGCCAGAGAACGAGCAGTCCGACCGATCCCGCAGCGACCGCCGCCCAGTGGGGCTTTCCGGTCAGCAGACCGCTTCCCGGGTGGACCAGGGAGTCCCCGACGCCGTACGCGGCCGCAGCCAAGGCCACTGCGATATCCACCGCGGACGGATGCCACCGGCTCCGATGTCGCGTTTCGGTGCGCGGAGATACGGACGAATTCATTACAAAAAGGATACGTACGGTGGGTGGCGGTGCGGCAGCCCCGCTTGGGGCGTGAAGAGCGGAGGCTCCACTGCCTGGCACGGTTCGCCGGAGGGCGTCGCCTGCCTCAGCCTCAGGCCCGTCCCGGCGGGAGCGGGGTGGGGCCGGGGGCGGCGGCGCGGCCGTCGGGCCGCTGCCGGTATCGGTTGCGGGAGGCTCATGCCTGTCGATCGGTGGGCCTGGCTCGTTGAACTCTCCTTTCTCTTATGCCGGTTGCGGTTGCGGCACGCAGGTGACCCAACGGATCACGCCCCGCTGCGGGCCTACTTTCGTCGGTCTGTGCTCCATCCGAAAAGGTGTCGCTTCTGCCCCGCGGCGCGTGGTGCCGTAGTCCTACAAGGCTCGCCATCGGCGACAGGAGAACGGTGGATGAGCCGCGGCCCCAGTCACGGCGTCGACGATGTGGGCAGGGCGTAGCACTCCCCGCTCACGCGCCACCTAGGCGGACCTCGGCGGAGACCAGGGCCGGTTGAGGTCAGGGTTCGAAGGAGTCGGATTGCCATGATGCCTCTCAAGATCTCGCCGCGGCACCCCTGTGCTGTCACATGGTCCCGACACGCGCTTGGCGTCAGCCCCGCCAGGACTGCCCGGGGCCTCGCCCGCCAATGGCTCACCCACCACGGGTGCAGCGCCGATCTCATCGAGGCGGTCGAGCTGGTGGTCGCCGAGCTGGTCGCCAACGCCGTGAAGCACTGCAGCTACACCACCGGGCTGAGCCTGCACATCGTTCACCCCACGGACCACGCCGAAGGAGCCTTGCGCATCGCCGTGCACGACCCCGGCCCCGGGGAGGGCCTCCGCGCCGTGGCGAGTGCGGAGACGGAGTGCGGTCTGCGCGAGTGCGGCAGGGGACTGGCGATCGTCGCCGCCCTCAGCCAGGCATGGGGCGTGGTCCGGCACGAGGCCCAACACAAGCAGGTGTGGTGCGAGTTGACGATCCCTCGGTGCCGGAGTCTCGTCGCCGCCTGATCGTCCCCGGCGGTAGCCGCCGCGGTCGAACGGTGGCAGCGGCCTCTGGTGTGGGAACGGCGGACAGGCGCGGCAGACGGTCGGCGCACGCTCGGACGGGCGCCGGGCGGACGCGGAGGGCGAAGCCGGATATAAGGATTCCTTTACTTCCCTGTAAACGGGCAACTGCTTATCTGTGCACTCATAACGGGCCTGATCGCCAAGCGGGACACCGTTGGCTGGGCCCGGCCACTCCCCGCTGAGGATGCGGCCAGGCACGCGGCGCCTGTGTCGCGACACCAGGTCTCCTTCGCAGCTACGTCGCCTTTCCCCAGGACGGCGCCGAGCGGCATTGGCGGGGCGCTGCCTCAGCGCCTTGAACCATCCGATGAAGACAAGGACAGAGCCAGATGTCAGACCACCAGCGGGCAGTCGGGCGTGCACCATCGCCCCCGAGCCGCGTGGACGCCGATCGCATTCGGGCAGTCCCGCCGCACCTGCACAACTGCGGGGCGGCGTACCCGCCCAGAGGTTTCGCCGCCCCGGCGCGGTACGTGAGCGTCCTGACTAGAGGGGTGCGCTGATGTCGTTTCTGGACACCCTCACCGCGCGCGTCGATGACGTCGTCAACGGCGTCTTCAACCCCCTTTCCAGTCACCTCTCTGGTTTCGTTTTCGCTGAAGTCAGCATCTTCGGGCTGACATTTCCTTGGATCGTCGCTTGGTTGGTCGTCGCCGGTGCGGTGTTCACCATCTGGTTCAAAGGCGTGCAGGTACGTCGGGTCGGCCTGGCCGTCGATCTGGTGCGGGGGAAGCACAGCAAGAGCGGTGACCCGGGCGAAGTCACCCATTTCCAGGCGCTGACGGCGGCCGTCTCCGGCACGGTCGGTTTGGGCAACATCGCCGGCGTCGCCGTCGCGGTGACCATCGGCGGTCCCGGTGCGACCTTCTGGATGATCCTCTGCGGTCTGCTGGGGATGGCCACGAAGTTCGTGGAGTGCACCCTCGGCGTCAAGTACCGCGAGGTCCATGCCGACGGCACCGTTTCCGGTGGCCCGATGCATTACCTGCGCAAAGGGCTGGCCGAGCGGGGCATGGCACGCCTGGGCAAGGTGCTGGCCGTCCTGGCATCCGTGGCCCTGATTTTCGTCGGCCTGTTTGCCGGGAACCTGTTCCAGACCAACCAGAGCTTCGCCCAGCTGAAGTCGGTCACCGGGGGCGACGACGGCCTGCTGGGTACCTCGACCGGTGCCCTGACCTTCGGCATCCTGCTCGCGGCGCTGACCGGCCTGGTCCTGCTGGGTGGCATCCGCTCGGTCACCAAGGTCACCAGTCGCCTGGTCCCCATCATGGCCGGCCTCTACTGCGTCGCGTGCATCTTCGTCATCCTGGTCAACTTCACCGCCCTGCCCAGTGCCATTGGCACCATCATCAGCGGAGCGTTCGCTCCGGAAGGCGTGGCCGGCGGCGTCATCGGCGCGCTGATCATCGGTTTCCAGCGAGCCGCGTTCTCCAACGAGGCCGGTGTGGGCTCCGCCCCCATTGCCCACTCGGCCGTCAAGACCCGTCATCCCGTCACCGAGGGGCTGGTCGCCCTCCTGGAGCCGTTCATCGACACCGTCGTGGTGTGCACCATGACGGCGCTGGCCATCGTCATTGCCAGCACGCCCAGTTGGGACAAGGCGCGCGCAGCCGCGGCCGAAACCGGAGCGGCCCCTGAAGGCGTGACCCTCACCTCGGACGCCTTCGCGACCGTCCTGCCGTGGTTCCCCTACCTCCTGACCATCGCGGTGCTCCTGTTCGCCTTCTCCACGATCATCACGTGGGGCTACTACGGCCTGAAGGCGTGGACGTACCTCTTCGGGCGCAGCAGCATGAGCGAGAAGATCTACAAGGCGCTGTACACCCTGTTCGTCGCCCTCGGTTCGCTGCTCTCTCTCGCGTCCCTGATCGACATGGCCGACGCGGTGCTGTTCCTTCTCGCGGTCATCAACATCATCGGCCTCTACTTGCTGGCACCCGTCGTGAAGAAGGAACTCGCCTCGTTCCTCGCCCTGGTTCGCGCCGGTTCGCTGAAGCAGGAGCCGACGTCACCCCCAGCCCCGCCGAACCACAGCCCGACCGCCCACGAAACGCCTTGACCGCACGTCGCTGAAGCGGTCCCTCACGTAGGTATGGGTGACCCTGCCCCTCGGGCACGGGCACCCATACCTGTCCGTCCACATCAGAAGTTGTGGCCGCAAGGAAAGTCATGAGAATTCTGTTCGCCCAAAGTGATCGTGTCGTGGCCCGAGCAATCGGTATGGGACTGCGACGGCTTGCCATCAACGTCGACGTCGCCGACTGCGGTGACGAGGTCGAGCGATTTTTGAGTAGATTCACCGACTACGACGTCATCGTCCTTGACCACGAACTCGCCCCCTCCGGCGGGCATGATCTGTGCCGTCGCCTTGCCGAACGCAAGGAGCGTCCCCGGATCCTGTTGCTGACCGCAGATCAGGTGGAAGCCAAAGTCCGCGGGCTGCAGTTGGGTGCGGATGACTGCCTCACCAGACCCTTCGCCTTTCCTGAACTCGTCGCCCGCGTACGGGCTCTCGGCCGCCATCGCCGGACCGGGGCACCGCTCGTCCTGCGGCACGCGGGAATCATGCTGGATCCCGCGCGCCGCGAGGTACGTGTCCACGAGCAACCGGTCGCACTCACCCCCAAGGAGTTCGCCGTGTTGCAACTGCTCATGGAAGCAAAGGGTCAACCGGTCCTGCACGAGGACCTCCTGGCCAAGGTATGGGACACCAACATGGACTCACGCACCAATGCCGTCCGCGCCACCGTGAGCAGACTGCGGCGCAAACTCGGCGACCGTGGCGCCATATGCACGGACAACGGAAAGGGATACTGCCTCGCTTAGCGTGCGTGTCCGGCCTCCGCCGCCGCTGGCGGTTCGCTCGGCACAGCGCAAGCCCAGCCCCCGCCGCTCGACACCGAGCCGGGGAACCTCCCTCAGTGCTGGCGGAACTGCCAGCACTGGTACGGCCCGGCGCGGCCGGCCTTGCTGACGATGGTCACCGGGACCGTGTCCGAGGGGGTGCCGTGGAGGAGGGCCTCAGCCCGGGCGAGGGTGCAGACCAGTTGGCCCGTTGCCGGGTCCTCGGGGGAGGCGCCCAGATACTCCGGGGCGTTGATGGTGACGGCACCGTGGCTGGACGTGGCGGTGAATCTCGTTCCCGTGGGGACGAGGTTGGCCAGCCCGTCAGCGCGTTCCTGCGCGGTGGGGCCGGCGGCCAACAGCTTGAAGGCGCCGTTGAGTTCCTTGAGGGTGATGCCGGGCCGGGAGACCGCGTGCGGCCCGTTGTCGGAGGCGAAGTAGATCCGCATGCCCTGAGGGATGCCGGAGGGGGCGGTGCCGCCGTCCAGGACGCCGGTGGGGCGAATGCCGCAGCCTGCGGCGAGGAGGGCGAGGGCGCAGCAGAGCAGGGCGGTGCGGGGGCGGGTCATGAGGGGGATTCCGTGCGGAGGGGGAGGCGGAGGGTGAAGAGCGCGCCGGTGTCGGGTGTCGGGGGTGCGAGTTCGATGGTGCCGCCGTGCAGGCGGGCGTTTTCCAGGGCGATGGCCATGCCCAGGCCGCTGCCTTCGGAGCGGGTGCGGGCGCTGTCGGCCTTGTAGAAGCGGTCGAAGACATGGCGGGCGGCCTCGGAGGTCAGTCCTGGTCCGTGGTCGGCGACCGCGATGGTGAGCTGGCCGTCCGCGGCCCGCACGGTGAGCGTCACCGGCGGTGCGCCGTGGCGGAGGGCGTTGCCGACGAGGTTGGCGACGATGACGTCGAGGCGGCGGCGGTCGAGCCGGGCCCGTATGCCTGGCGGGAGTTCGGTCTCGACGAGGTGGGCCCAGCCGCGGGTGGTGAGCGTGGCGCGCACCGTTTCGGCGACGTCGACATCGTGGGCATGGAGGGCCGCGGCCCGGGCGTCGAAGCGGGAGATCTCGATGAGGTCGTCGACGAGTCGGGCGAGTTTGGCGGTTTCGGCGCTGACGGTGCGGGCCGCGTGTGCGGTGTCGGGGGTGAGCTGGTCGGCGTCCTCTTCCAGGACGCTGGAGACCATGGTCATGGCGGCGAGTGGCGTGCGTAGCTCGTGGGACACGTCGGCGACGAAGCGGCGGGCGAGGGCTTCCTGGTCGCGCAGTTCGCCGACGGTGTGCTCCAGCGCGCCGGCCGTTTCGTTGAAGGTGTGGGCGAGTTCGGCCAGTTCGTCGTGGCCCTTCTCCTCAACCCGGGTGCTCAGCTCGCCGGCGGCGAGCCTGCGGGTGGCGCCTGCCAGTTTGCGCACCGGCCGCAGCACCGTACGGGCGGCGAGCAGCGCCAGGACAGCGGCCAGCAGCACCACCGGCAGCAGGCCGGTGGTCACGCTGCGCACCAGCGCGGCGGTGTCGCGCTTCTCCTCCGCCAGGGAGACCACCGCGAAGACCTCGATGCCGGACGGCTGCGCCGAATCGCCGCCGGGGGCCGGTGGTTCCAGACCGACCGGGGCGCCGAGGACCAGCCAGGGCTGCCCCTCGCGCTCCACCCGCTGGAGGGAGACCCGGGGGTGGGCGCGTACGGCGGCGCGCAGCGCGGGAGTTATCCGGGTCCGGTCGGCGGACGGGTCGGAGGCGGCGGTGAAGTCGCGGTACTGGACAACGACGAGCGAGTCGTGCAGGCCGGCGGAGACCTCCGTGGCGAAGTGCGCCATGGAGCGCAGATCGGTGGGGACGTCGAGCTCGCCGGCCAGGTGCTCGACGCGGTTGCGGAAGTCTTCGACGGCGGCGTTCTGAGCCCGCTTGAGGACCGCGTCACGCGATTCCCGGTACGCCAGTGCCGTGGCCGTGACCGCGCTGAGCAAGGCAGCCACGACGACGGTGAGCAGGAGCCGGCCGCGGAGCCCGCCCGGCCGTGGCAACCTCGCGCGGGCCCGGGCGCCGTGCCGTGCGACCGTCGCCGCGGCGGGCTGCGCGCTGCCCCCGTCCGTGGTGCTCGTCGTGGTCTTCACCGCGGGCTCACACCGGCCCGAAGCGGTAGCCGAAGCCGCGTACCGTCTGGATGTAGCGCGGTGTGGCGGCGATGTCCTCCAGTTTGGCGCGCAAGCGCCCCACCGCGGCGTCCACCAGCCGGGAGTCGCCCAGGAAGTCGTGCTCCCAGACGACTTCGAGGAGCTGCTCGCGGCTGAAGACCCGGCCGGGGGAGGCGGACAGCTGGAGCAGCAGCCGCAGTTCGGTGGGCGGGAGCGGTATGGCCGTGCCGTGTTTGGTGACGGTCAGGCCGGCCCGGTCGATGACGAGCCCGGCGAAGTCGTCGACGTCGGTGGGGGTGGGCGGGCCGGCCCGCCGCAGCGCCGCCCGGATGCGGGCCTCAAGTACCCGACCGGTGATCGGTTTGACCACGTAGTCGTCGGCGCCCGCCTCCAGTCCGCTGACCACGTCCAGATCGTCGCCGCGGGAGGTGAGCATGATGATCGGCATCTGGCTCCGGCCGCGGATGCGGCGGCAGACCTCGAAGCCGTCGATGCCCGGCAACATCAGATCGACCACCGCGATCTCGATGCCGCCGCCGCGCGGACGGGACAGCAGCGCCAGGCCGGCCTCGCCGGTGGCGGCGCCCTCGACTTCATGGCCATGGCGGCGCAGCACCAGCTCCATTCCTTCTCGTACGGAAGTGTCGTCCTCGATCAGCAGCACATGCGGCATGGTGCCGATTATGGGCGAGGGTTTACGCAGCTCAGGAGTTATCCACAGGCTGAGACGCGGAGCCGGGGCCATTGTTACGTGCCCATCATGTGGCCATGCACAGCCCACCACGTGACGCCCTGAGATTGGCGGCATGCCCCAGCAGACCTCTTCCTCTTCCCGCACCGTGCGCCTGGCACTGCTGATCGCCCTACCGGCGCTCGCGTTGACCACGGCCTGCGGTGCTGCCACTCCGCCTGACGACGGGATCGCCTCCGTGGGCAGCCCGCCCGGCTCGGGTGAGGCCAAGGACGGATCCGCCGCCTCCCCCAGTGGCCAAGCCCCGGGCAAGAGCGCCTTCTACGACGCGCAGATGACCTACGTGAAGTGCATGCGCAAGAACGTCGACAAGGACTTCCCCGATCCCAAACTGAGCGGCTATCTCGACTGGACCAAGATCGACGAACTCCAGCGCAAGCCGGGCAACGAGGCCATCGCCAAGGGCGGCAACAACGGCGTCTGCACGCAGCACATGCTCGACGCCGCGAAGTTGGAGCCGCGCCGCGACACCCAGAGGGAATACGAGTCGATGCTCGCGCACGCCAAGTGCATGCGCGCCCACGGCGTATCGAAGTTCACCAACCCGCAGTTGCAGGACGGCAATGTCGTCCCCGGCGGTGACCCCAACCCCGCCGCACCGGAGATCGGCCGAGACTCGCCCACCTACAAACAGGCCCGCCAGGCATGCAACGACAAGCTCCTCGACGGACTGGACGGCATGCAGTGAGCACAGCACCACTCAAGCGCCATCGGGGCATCGTCGCGCTGGCGGCGGCGACCACCACGACCGCGGTGGTCGCCGGCGTCATGCTCCTCACCAACACCGGCGAGGACGCCCCGGCTGACGGCCGGCAGCCCCAGGCACTGCCCGCCACCACCCAGATCACCCGCACCGACCTCGTCCAGAGCAAGACCGTCGACGGACGCCTGGACTACGCGCAGCGCCGGGCGGTGAAGTCCCCCGTCGCGGGCACGATCACCAAGGCCGCCGAGTCCGGCAAGACCCTCTCGTGCGGACAGCGCCTGTACGAGCGCGACGCCCGCCCGGTGGTTCTCCTGTACGGCTCGACACCGATGTTCCGCGCGATGAAGGTCGGCGACCACGGCCCGGACGTCCTCCAGTTGGAACGCAACCTCCGCGATCTGGGCTTCGGCTCCCACCTGTCCGCGGACGCCCGCTACGACGAGGCGACCAAGGCAGCGGTCAAGGCGTGGCAGAAGTCCCTGGGCATCACCGACGCCAACGGCGAGATCGGCAAGGGAGACGTCGTCTTCCAGCCCGGCCCCGTGCGCGTGGTCGCCGCCGAGGCCGTCCTCGCCGACGCCGTCGGCCCGGACACGACGGTCCTGACCGTCGCCTCCACCCGGCCGGTCGTGCGGGCTTCGCTGGACAAGACCGACCGCGCGCTGGCCGCACGCGGCACCAGGGTGGAGATCGCCCTGCCCAGCGGGGGCACGGTGCGGGGCAAGGTCAGCGGCACTGCCGCCCCTGGTGGGTCCGCGTCCGCCGAGCAAGGGGCGGCGGCCGGCTCCGGCGCCGCACCCTCGCAGGACGGCGCTACCGACGTCGAGATCACCCTCGATGGCGGCGCCAAGCTCCGGTCGAAGGACCAACAGGGCACGCTGAGCGTGAAGTTCGTCAGCGAAAGCCGCAGGAACGTGCTGACCGTTCCGGTCGAGGCGGTCGTCGCACTGCGCGAAGGCGGCTACGGACTTCAGGTGGTCCAGGGCACCGGGACGCACATGGTGCGCATCCAGACCGGGCTGACGGCCGACGGTCGCATCGAGGTCAGCGGCACGGGCCTGACCGAGGGCACGAAGGTCGGGACAGCCGAGCAATGACCCCAGCACCCACCGACTCCGGCAGGCCCGCGGACGTGATCGAACTCCGCGCCGCCACCAGGACCTACCCCGGCGCGGTCCACGCGCTCAAAGGCGTCGACCTGACCGTGGCGCAGGGCGAACTGGTCGCCATCGTCGGCCCGTCCGGCTCCGGGAAATCCACCCTGCTCAACCTGCTGGGCACCCTCGACCGCCCCACATCGGGCGAGGTCAGGGTGGCCGGCTACGACATCGGCCGACTCTCGGACGCACAGCTCTCCGCGCTGCGCGCCCGGCACATCGGCTTCGTCTTCCAACACTTCCAACTCGCCCCCGGCCGCAGCGCCCAGGACAACGTCGCCGACGGCCTGCTCTACGCCGGGGCCGGGCTGCGCGAGCGTCGCGCCCGGGCCCGCACCGCCCTGGAAGAGGTCGGGCTCGGCCACCGCACCGACCACCTCGCCCACCAACTCTCGGGCGGCGAGAAGCAGCGGGTGGCCATCGCCCGCGCGCTGGTCGGCGGACCCGACCTGCTCCTCGCGGACGAGCCGACCGGCGCGCTGGACACCGCCTCGGGCGCGTTGGTCATGAGCCTCATCCGCGCACTGCACGCGGCCGGCACCACCGTCTGCGTCATCACCCACGACAACGACATCGCCGACTCGCTGCCCCGCCGCATTCGCTTCCGCGACGGCGAGATCATCGACGACACCGGAAGCCCCAACCCGACCGGCCCCCGGGCGGAGCACACCCAGGAGGCGCCCCGATGAACGGCCCCGCACTGCGGCCGGCCCGGCTCCGTCCGGCCGACGTCCTGCGCACCGGCGCGAGCGGCCTGCGCGCCCGCCGCACCCGGGTCGTCCTGTCCGCCCTCGGCATCGCCCTTGGCATCGCCACCATGGTCGCCGTCGTCGGGCTGTCCACCTCCAGCCGTGCCGACCTGCTCGACCGTCTGGACCGGCTCGGCACCAACCTGCTCACCGCCGAAGCCGGCAAGAACGAGCTCGGCCAGGACGTCCAACTCCCCAAGAGCGCGGTGGCGATGGTCGAGCGGATCGGCCCGGTCCAGCACGCCACCGCCACCGGCGCGGTCAACGCCCGGGTGCGCCGCAGCGATGTCGTACCCGAGGAACTGGCCTCGGGCGTCACGGTCCAGGCCGCCCGCCCCGACCTCCTCGACGCGCTGGGCGCCCGCACCAGCCAGGGCAGTTGGCTCGACCCCGCCAGCGAGCGGCTCCCCACCGTCGTACTGGGATCCGTGGCCGCCGACCGCCTCGGCATCACCGCACCCGGCGCCAAGATCCTCCTCAACGACCGCTGGTACGTCGTCACCGGCATCCTCGCGCCCATCGACCTCGTACCGACCCTGGACCGCACCGCCCTGGTCGGATTCCCCTCCGCCGAGCGCTATCTGGGCTTCGACGGCCACCCCACCACCGTCTTCGAACGCTCCACGGACGCCTCGGTGGAGGCGGTCCAACAGGTCCTGGCTCGAACGGTCAACCCCGGCAACGAGGGCTCGGTGAAGGTCTCCCGTCCCTCCGACGCCCTCGCGGCCAAGGCCGCCACCGACAAGGGCCTGACGGCACTGATGCTGGGCCTCGGAGCGGTGGCGCTGTTGGTCGGCGGGGTGGGCGTGGCCAACACCATGGTCATCTCGGTGCTGGAACGCCGGGCGGAGATCGGGCTGCGCCGTGCCCTCGGTGCGACGAAGGGCGCGATTCGCCTCCAGTTCCTCACCGAGTCCCTGCTGTTGTCGGCGCTCGGGGGCACGGCGGGTGCCGCGCTGGGGGCCGTCGCCACGCTCGCCTTCGCCCGTGCGCAAGGGTGGACGGCCGTGGTGCCGCCCTGGTCACTGGCGGGCGGCCTGGGCGCCACCCTCGTCATCGGTGTCGCCGCGGGTCTGTATCCGGCCGTACGGGCCTCCCGACTGCACCCCACTGTCGCGCTCAACGCGAGCTGACTCCCCCGAGCCCGGAGGAGGAGGGGCACCGTGGTGGTCCGTGCCCAGGACCGCGGCGAGTGGGAACCCGGACCCCGGGGGCGGCTGAGGGTGCCGCACGCCGTGCGTGCGGCACCTGTTCAGCGTTGGGGGTGGTGCCTGCTCAGTGGGCGAAGCCCCAGTCGAGCATCTTGGTGGCGTCGTCGAAGCGGCCCTGGTCGTCCTTGAGGATCACGCCGATCAGGGTGCGGTTGTCCCGCTTGGCGGCGAAGACGAGGCAGTAGCCGTCCTCCGGGCCGCTGCCGGTCTTGACGCCCAGGGCACCGTCGTAGGTGCTCAGCAACTGGTTGGTGTTGTTCCAGGTGTAGTACCGGGTGTGGCCGTTGGCCGCCGGGGCCTCGGTCTTGAACTGCTTGGTCTTCACGATGTCGGCGAACACCGGCTGCAGCATCGCGCGCTGGCCCAGCTTGGCCAAGTCGCGGGCGGTGCTGTGGTTGTTGCCGTGCGAGAAGCCGTCGACGCCGTCGAAGTGCGTGCCGGTCATGCCGAGTTGCTGCGCCTCGGCGTTCATCTGGTCCACGAAGTCGGCGATCCGGGCGTCCTCGGTGTCCCCGCGGCCGAAGTTGTCGGCGAGGGCCCGCGCGGCGTCCGCACCGGACGGGAGCAGCATGGCGTGCAGCAACTGCCGGACGGTCAGCCTGTCGCCGGTCTGGAGGTCGGCGGTGCTGGCGCCGACCTTCTGGACGTAGTCCCGGTACTCCTGCTTCACCGTGATCTGCCGGTCCAGCCACTCCGGGTGCTTGAGCACCACCACGGCGGTCATGATCTTGGTGGTGCTGGCCATCGGCACGCTCTCGTCCGCCTTGGCCCCGGCCCACAACTGCCGTTCCTGGCTACCGTCGCGCGCGTCCAGCAGGAAGGCGTGGTCGGTGTGGATCTGGGGAGCGGCCTGGTCCTGGGCGGCGTGCTGCCCGGCCTGGGAAGACCGGAGGTGAGGCGACGCATCCTGGTCCCGGTCGGCCGTTGCGGTGGTCTTGTTGCTCTGCTGGCCGTTCTCGTCCGCGGAGTGCGTGGCGCCGGGGGTGGCTGCCTCGGCCAGACCACCGGCGGTGATCGGCAGGGCGGCACCGACGAGTGCCACCATCGCGATCCGGACTCCGGTGCGGTGTATTCGGTTGGGGCGGGCGTGGGAACCCATGGGGCGTTCCTCCTGCCGGCGAAGGGACGCCGGCGCGTAGTGCGAATTCAGTTCACAGTGAACCTACTTGGGTGATGACAGTGACTGTCAAGCCGGCTGTGTCATGGTCAGGCAACAGTGCCCGCCCTTGTGGACGTGTTGTGGAGGTGACTGGTTTTTCCCGTGAGCTCACTCGCGCACGGCGCCCGTCCGGCTCCCCGGTGTTACGGGCCCACCCGTGTCACTGACCCACCCGCCCGTCGATGCACTCGCGCAGGAGATCGGCGTGCCCGCAGTGCCGGGCGTACTCGTCGATCCGGTGCACCAGCAGCTCCCGAACGGCGATTCCGTCCTTCCCCAAACGCGTGCCCAGATCCGGGTGTTGGGCCAGTTCGGCGTCGGTCGCGGCCTGCTCGCGCGCCAGGTCGTCGTACGCGGCGTCGACCACGGCCTGCTCGGCGACGGCTCCGTCGAAGTCCGCTTCCCGCTCGCCGTACAGCTTCGGCAGCGGCTCACCGTCGCTGATCCAGTCGCGCCAGTCCCGCTCCACCCTGGCGAGGTGTCGGACCAGGCCGAGCAGCGACATCGTCGACGGCGGAACCGAACGCCGGGCCAGTTGCTCCGCGTTGAGGCCCTCGCACTTCATCCGCAGGGTCAGGCGGTAGTTGGTCAGGACGTCCTGTAGCGTCGCGAGCTCGCCGTCCGGACTCGGACCTTCGTTGTTGCGGGGGTCGTCGTCCGGATCGGCCCACATGTCGGTGTAGCGGGTTGCCTTGCTCCATCGCGCGAGTTGGTCGGTCATGCGGGCATATTCGTCCGTGACGGTCCGAAAACGCCACCGAGTTATCGCGGTTGCCGCCGCCACGGGCCGCGCCTCATGTCGCGTGTTGGTGCGTCAGCTGCTCCCGGAGGCCGGCCGTGATCGTGCGGAGGCCGAAGGCGAACCTGGTGTCGAAGTCGAGCAGGGCCGGCAGCGGGCTGCGGGCCAGGTGGGGGTAATCGTCGTCGCAGAGCGAGGCTTTGATGTCGTCCAGGTCGACATCGGTGCGCCCCTGTTGCTCCAGCGCTTCGCCCAGGACGTAGGAGAAGACCGTGGTGATGGCACACATCGCCGCGTCGACGGTGAAGCCCGCGTCCTGCACGGCGGCCAGCAGGGAGTCGGCGATCGCCAGGGTGGGGTGACGGGTGGTGTAGGCACCGCCGACGATGCGGGCGCCGTCCCGTTGGGCGAGGAGGGCCGCCCGCAGGCGCTCGGCCACCGCGGTCACGCGGGCCTCCCAGTCGGCCTGGGGGAGCGGGCCGAGCGCGGCGGCCAGTACGGCGTCGGCCATCGCGTCGACCAGGGCGTCCTTGTCGTGGAACAGCCGGTACAGGGTGGGCGGTTGGGTCCCCAGGGCATCGGACAGGCGGCGCATGGTCAGCGACTCCAGGCCGCCGTGGTTGACCAGGGCCAGCGCGGTGTCCACCACGGTGTCCGGCCGGAGCGATCCCCTGCGCGCACCCGCGCGACTGCTTTCCCGCATTGACATGTTAACGATGTTATCAGTAGCTTCATTTAACGCTGTTAACGTCGTTATCTGTTGCTGATTCTCTTTGTGGTGCGGTCCGGTGCGGTGGGGGCAGCCCGGCGCGACGACAAGGAGTGCGGAGAAGGAGGAGAGATGGCAACCAGGACCGCGCCGGTCGCCGCGGGGGCGTCGGCTTCGGAGGCCGGGCCGCAGGAAATCCCGGTGCTCGTACGGCAGTTACGTTGGGAGGCCGCGGGAGTGGTTTCGGTGGTGTTGGCCCGGCCGGGCGGCGGGGCGCTGCCCGCTTGGTCGCCCGGGGCCCATGTGGAGCTGGTGCTGCCCACGGGCATCGTCCGGCAGTACTCGCTCTGTGGCGCGCCCGACGACCCGTCCAGTTACCGCGTGGCGGTGCGGCGGGATCCCGCGAGTCGCGGCGGATCGGAGTACGTCCACTCCTTCCTGCGGCCCGGCCAGTCGTTGCGGATCCGCGGTCCCCGCAACCACTTCCGCTTCGAGCCGGCCGACTCCTACCTCTTCCTCGCCGGCGGCATCGGCATCACCCCGATCCTGCCGATGGTCCGTCAGGCGGCCGCCTCGGGCGCCCGGTGGCGGCTCGCCTACGGCGGACGGTCCGCCGCCGCCATGGCCTTCCGCGACGAACTCGCGCCCCACACCGACGCCGTACGCCTCTACCCCGGGGACGAATCCGGGCGCATGCCCCTGGACGCGCTGCTGGAGAAGGCCCCTGCGGGTACCGCCGTCTACGCCTGCGGCCCGGAACCGCTGCTGGCGGACGTCGCCAACGGGGCCGCGCATCTGCCCCAGGGGACCGTGCACATGGAGCGCTTCCGGCCGCGGGAGCGGAAGCCGGCGCGCAACAGCGCGGTGGAGGTGGTCTGCGCCCGTTCCGGCCGCACCGTGGACGTGCCGGCGGAGCGGAGCGTCCTGGACGCGCTCGCCGACGCGGGCCTGCCGGTGGCCGGCTCATGCCGTCAGGGGGTCTGCGGCACCTGCGAGACCCGGGTGCTCGACGGCGTTCCCGACCACCGCGACGACATCCTCTCGGAGGAGGAGCGGGAGCGGGGCGACCGGATGTACCTCTGCGT
Source organism: Streptomyces sp. NPDC090442 (assembly GCF_044769405.1). Classification (NCBI taxonomy): domain Bacteria; kingdom Bacillati; phylum Actinomycetota; class Actinomycetes; order Kitasatosporales; family Streptomycetaceae; genus Streptomyces; species Streptomyces sp. NPDC090442. The sequence goes on along the minus strand of NZ_JBIVXW010000074.1, from coordinate 4,446 downwards.
CTCCCGGGCGCGCACTCCCCGGCTGGTCCTCGATGTCTGAGCGCACGGCCACCGGCCGTTCACCCGTAGAGGAGCGCACCATGGCCCCGGTCGCCGCCGCTGACGTGTGGGACGCCCGCGGACCCGCGCCCGAACGCACCGCCGCCGACGCCTACCAGGCCATCGACATGGCCCGCGTCCGGGAGGTCATCGGCCATCCCGAGCCCTTCGTCGCGGAGAAGAAGGAGCCGTGCCTCGGCGCGTTCATGCGCCGCTTCATCGCGCACAGCACCTTCTGCTGCCTGGCCACCGCCGACGACAGCGGGGGCGTGGACGCCAGCCCCAAGGGCGATCCGCCGGGCGCGGTACGGGTGTTGGACCCCTGGACCCTGGCTGTACCCGACCGCCCGGGCAACCGCACCGCCGACACCTTCGAGAACATCACCCGCAACCCGGCCGTGGGCATGGTCTTCTTCGTCCCCGGCGTACGGGAGACGGTACGGGTCAACGGGGACGCCTTCCTCACCGACGACCCCGGCCTGTTGGAGCGGCTGGGTGCCGAGGGCAGACCCGCCGTGCTCGCCACGATCGTGCGGGTGCGCGAGGCGTTCTTCCAGTGCGGCAAGGCCGTGATCCGCGGCGGGCTCTGGGAGGGCGACCGCCGGGGCCTGGCCGACGCACTCACCCTCGGCAACAACTTCTACGCCCAGGTCACCGCGCAGATGGCGGAGAAGATGGCCGCCAACCTCGGCAGTGGGATCGGCAACCTCGGCGCGATCGCCGAGGACCACTACCGCAACGACCTCTACTGACGCGCCCTCTCCGCCCGACGTGCTGCTACCGGTGCACCGCCCGCGCGCCGCCTCAGCCGGTTCCGGCCAGTCTCGGTACGAAGACGGAGGCGTCGACCGTGCCGAGACCGGAGGCCAGGTCGTAGCCCCGTGTGGCGGTGAAGCCGTCGGGGCCGTTGTTCCCCTTGGTGATGTCGATGATCCCGCCGTGCGGATCGCGGGCGAGGCCGTACAGCGCCGCGTGGACGTCGCCGAGTCGATGGCCGGCCTGCTGGTTGGCGAGCGCGACCAGCGCCCCGAACATGGGGGCGGCCTCGCTGGTGCCGCCCACCGGGAGCCAGCCCGCGCCCGTGGGGAGGAAGCCCTCGTAGACGAGGGTGCCGCCGGTGGACGAGCCGTCCATGGAGATGTCGGGGACGCCGCGGTGCCCACCCACCACGTGCGCCACCGGGTCCTGGTAGCCGGGGCGGGCGAAGGTCTGGGAAGGGCCGCCGCCGGTGGCGCCGGAGCGGTCGTTCCAGACGGTGTCCGGGGCGGTGCGCCGGCCCTCGTCGTCGAGGTGCAGGCGGGAGCCGCCCACGGCGAGCACGCTGGGGTCGGCGGCCGGCCAGGGAACGGATCTGACGCGCCGGCCGCCCGGCCCGATGGGTGGGGCGGCGCCGAGGTCACCGGTACTGGCGGTCAGGGTGGTGCCACCCGCCACGACCTGGGCCAGCGCGCTGCTGAACCCGGCCAGGTCGCGGGCGGGCGCGTGGCTGTTCCCGGCGGCGGCGTACTCCTCGATGCCGAAGCTGATCGAGATCACGTCGGGGCGGTGCCTGAGGAGGCTCTGCGCGATGCCGTCGAGCATCAGCGCCGCACCGACCTTCGCGGACTGCCTGACTTCCTGCGGGGACTCCGCGTCGGGCAGCGCTCCGGAGGCGTCGGAAGTGGGGGAGGGAGAGTTGAACGCGCGCTCGGGCAGGCCGATCTGGGTGACGACGATCTTCGCCTCCGGCGCCAGCATGTGCACGATCTGGGTGTCGAGGGTGGCCTCCATGGCAGGGCCCACCATCTGCCTGTTCTTCGGATCGAACGGTGCGATGTGTCCGATCGGGGCGTACCGGTCGACGGTCAGCTCCGGCACGGGCAGTTTCATGGCCCGGCTGAACGTCGCCAGGTCCTGCTTCAGGGTGTTGGGCACGACCTCCTCGTAGACCACGACGGTCCGGCCCTTGCCGGTGATCCCGGCGGAGTTGAGCTTGTCGACGCCGTACGCCCTGCGCACCGAGTCCGCGGGGTAGCAGGGGAAGCCGAGCCGCCGGCGGCACTCGGCCTGCGACGGGAGGTGCTTGAAGGGCCGGAGCATGGCCGGCGGCGAGGCGGAAGCCGACGTGGCGGCCTGTGCCGCCGACGACGACCCCGTCCGCTCCGTTCCGGGAGCGGCGCGGCCCGCGCAGCCCGGGACGGTGACGAGCAGGGCCGCGGCCGAGACCGTGGCGAGGCCACGACGCAGACCGGGACGCGGACAATGACGCAGGGTCAGCAAGCTGGGGAAGGTCACCCTCCGATCATGACCACGGCCCGGGTGTGGCGCCCCTCGCACTGGTCCGTCGGATGGTCGCGGGCCGGGGGACGGCGTCGCCGGGGCCCGCCGGCCAGGCGACCCCCGCGCCCGCGGCCCGGCGATCGGGCGGGCGTACGCTGGCGGATATGACGGGAACTCACGATGACTCGGTTCGCGAGCAGTTCCGCATCCAGGCGTCGACCTTCACCGATGAGGGCTTCGCCGCACGGGGGTTGGACTGGATCCTCGAACGGCTCGCGCCCGCGGCCGACGAACAGGTACTGGACGTGGCCGCCGGCGCCGCTCACCTGGGCCGCGCGCTGGCACCCCGGGTACACCACGTCAGCGCCCTCGACCTGACTCCGGAGATGCTCCGGCAGGGGCAGCGGCTCGCCGACGCCGCCGGCCTGCGCAACATCACCTTCGCCCTCGGCAACGCGGTCGAACTTCCCTATCCGGACGGGCAGTTCGACCTCGTCGTATGCCGACTGGCGCTGCACCAAGTCGCCGATCCGGCGGCGATGGTGCGCGAGATGGTCCGGGTCACCCGGCCCGGCGGCCGGATCGGACTCGTCGACATGATCGCCGATGAGGATCCGACGCTGGCCGAGGAGACCAACCGGCTCGAATGTCTGCGCGATCCAAGTCATCACCGGACCCTGTCGCTCACCGAACTGCGCACCCTGTTGGAAGCCGCCGGCGCCGCGGTGGCCTCGACCGCCATCCGGGACCACGCTCTCGACCTGACGGACTGGTTGGCGCGCAGCAAGACCCCGGAACCGGTGGGCGCCCGGATCCGGGCCCGGCTCGAAGAGGAACTCGCCGGCGGCGCACCGACCGGCCTGCGCCCGGCCCGCCACGACGACGGCTCCCTCACCTTCACCCATCCCTGGGCGGCCGTGACGGGCACCCCGCGCGGCTGACGCGGGGACGCGCGCCGACGCGCCCTGCGCCCTGCGGGTACGGCTGTCAGCGCAGGCTCTGGGCCCGGTCGTAGAGCGGCTTGGTGAGGGCGGTGGTGAACTGCGGCCCGACCAGGTACCGCGTGCAGCTGGGCCCGCCGCCGTCGGGACACTCCGCGCCGCTGGAGGTCAGGTGTCCGGCATGCGTGTTGACGCCGATCACGGTGCCGCGTCCGGTGGTGGGGGAGAAGTCCGCCAGGCGCGGGCCGCCACTGGCTCCCCCGCCCATGACGCAGGGCAGTCCCCACTGCCCTGCGGGCTCGGGGCGATCCTTCGACCCCGGGTACTGCAGGGGAGTCCCGTGGCAGTAGGCCAGCGCCCGACCCGTGTACTCCGGCAGGCCCTCGCGGGCGCTGTCCGACGCAGCGCGGGGGTAGCCGAACTGGTAGGCCGGGCGGTCGCCGGACACGTCGAAGGCGATGCCTTGGGCCGCGCCGACGGCCTCCTCCAGGGACTGACCGCGCGCGTTCCGGCCGACGACGCCGAACGCCTGGTCATGGGCGTCGAACCGGGCGTCGATCTGGTCGTTCTTCAACCAGGTCGCGTTGAGCACCGCCCAGCGGACCACGAAGGTGCCCAACGGGGCCCGGCCGTCGCGGTAGCCCGGGACGAACAGGGCATTGGCCTGCCACTGGTTGTGTTCGCCGATGAGGTCGGTGTTGTTGAGGCAGTGCGCGGCGGTCACCACCGTGCCGCCGTTCCGGCCGTGGACCAGCGTCGCGGTGCAACTCGCGTCCTGCCCGTGGTCGGTGAAGAACAGCCGCCCCATGGTGGTCGTCGGGGCGCCGCCCTCCTTCCACGGGGCTCCGTCCGCGGCACCGTAGGGAGGCTTGTTCGACAGTGGGGTGGACAGGGCGGCGATGCGTTCGGGCGTCCAGTAGGCGCGCACCCGCGACTCGTCCTGCGCCGTGGACGCCATCGCGTGGACGGCGACCGCGCCTTCCGCCGGGGCATCGGCGGTGCCCGGGACCGGGGCCGCCGCGGCCGACGATGTGAGCACGCCGGTCAGCACGGCCACGACGGCCGAGGCGACCGCCGCCCGACGGCTTGCGTGCGTACCGGTGCCCGGATGTGTAACGGGCTGCCCCGCGATTGATGTTGGGGCGTGTTGGCCTGGGAGTTCGGCTGGTGGGTGATTCAGCAGGCCGTCGCGCGGACGAGCACGAGG